>CAUQNI010000002.1:0-208046 GCA_963519555.1 uncultured bacterium | reverse complement strand
TCACCTGTGATCATGCCTAATATTACTTAGTAACACTCACCTTGTATTAACTTGTAACTGTATTCTATCATAATGCTGATAATTTGTAAACCCTTACCGAAGAACTTTTTTATTTTTTTGAGTATTCTTTTATCAAAAAATAAAATCATAAACAAAATTAAGAAAACAAGTGTTTATAATTCAGAAAATTTCATCTCAATTTAAAAACAAGTGTACTAATAACTCTATATTTTTTTGAAAGCTCCAAACCAAAATCCATTATTCCTAATAAATAACTCATCACCAAAAGCTCTAGTATGTTTTGAACCGATTTCTAATTTTACAAGACGCATAGGAGCCAATAATTCAATTAACTCACTTTCTGTATAAACTCTTTCTAACATTGAATCTAGTTTTCTACGTATATAACCTTTTTCTAGTAAAGAATTATCAGGAATTGCATCTCGGAAAATTCCATCTTTCCGTGGACAATAAAAATAATACATTCCTCCTGCTTTCAATACCCTTTTCACCTCTGAAAAATAGTTTTGTCTATCTTTTTCATCAACTATAAATGTAATCGCAGACATTATATCAAATATAGAATCGAAATGGTTGTCAGGAAAATCTAAACCTTTACCTACATCTGTCTGTGTTATATGACAATTAAATTGTGGAAATGACTTAGTCAATAATTGTTTTGCACTATCAGCGGCCTCCTTTGTTAAATCTACACCACAATAAGTATCAGCATAATGATTTTCAATTAAATAGTAAAGATTCCTTCCAAAACCACAACCAACTTCTAATACCCTGCACTCATCGTTTTGAGTAACGATTTGATTTCTCAAAGAAAAAATCTTTTGAACTGCATCATTAGGAACTAAGCGTGTCTCTGTTTTTGATGATTGGGCATGTAATTCTTCCCATTTCTTGTGATTATCTTCATTTAAAACAAATGTATCCATTGAACTCTCCATATCTCATTATCGTTTCTACATGATGAAATCCAGTACTCTTTAACATTTCTTTATTTTCAGCATGAGTGTGGTTAATCATAACTCCCTCCAAGCTCAATTGCTTAGATATAATTTCTTCTGGACTAAATCCATGTTCTTGCTTGAATTTAATATAATTGGAAACTATCAACTTATTTACCTTCGGATCTGTCATGATTTCTTTCTCAAATAGAATAAACGCTCCACCTTCAACTAAAGATTCATATATTTTTGATAAAATCTTTATTCTCTTGTCTGGAAGAATAAACTGAAGGAAATAATAGCTAATAATTAAATCGCTGGGTTCTAACCTGGCTTCCTCCACGGAGCTTGTTATAAATTCAAGCTCAGGAAATTTTGATTGTGCCACCTGATTCATTTCTGGAATCTCTTCTATCCCGATAAAACGAACTTCTTTTTTAGACTTGTGACGCTGGTATAATTTACCAATCAGATTACCCGTTGCAGAGCCTAGCTCATAACATAAGGAATGGTCACGAATAAAAAAATCGCTTAGATGACAAACAAGGTCATGTCCTTCATCATATAAAGGAATGGATTGTCTAACATGCTCATCAAAATGTTGAGCTACACCATTACCAAAACTCCATTGTGTTCCATTTTGAATAACAATATCATTTCCAACTTCCATAGACTACTCCTCTTCTCCCTTGACTTTCCAGTTTACTAATACCAATGCTAACACAACCATCGAACCCCCAAGAACCAAATTTAATGTAAACGGCTCATGTAAGCCCATAATAGAAAAGATAGTTGAAAATACTGGAACTAAAAACAAGAAACTGCTAGCTACTGTTGCTCCCCTTTGTCCTAGACTATAAAACCACAGTCCAAACGAACCAACAGACGCAGGAATAATTAACCATATAAACCAAACCCAGCCCCAAAATCCTAAATTTAGAAAGTTATAACTTTCATGCACAGGTATTGAGAATAAGTAAAGGAATACCCCACCTAATAACAATTGCCAAGCTGTAAATATCCATGGACCGTTATCAAAAGGAATTTTCTTGGTGACAACTGTATTGATTGACCAACAAAATGAACCAAGTAAAGCAAACAAAGCACCTAAACTAAACGCAGATACATCTAGTCCAATACAAGTAACAACTCCAGCCACACCTAATATTAAGGCACTTATCTTCTGAATAGTCAATGTATCTTTTAACAAAAAATGTGCTAAGAAAGCTAACCAAAGAGGATTCGTAAATAAGATAATGGAAGACATCGATGATGACACATCATGAGCTAGGGCAAGATTAAGAAATCCCATGGTTCCAGCTGTCTGTAAGAGCCCGATAGTCACAACCAATATAAACCCCTTTATCTTGCTACCTTGACTTTTAGGGATGATAGTCCCTCCCTTGCCAAATAAAAACGATAATACCAACATCACTAACCCAGCAATAATAAATCGAACACCCCCAAGTAATAATGGAGGAGTCTTTTCAACTACTATGAGATATTTCCCAGTTGGAAAAGACGACCCCATAAAAAGTGTGGTAAGTAATATAGAAATCAAAAAAATAAAATTTGAACCTCGTTTCATTTATTTCCCCTTCTTTCAAAAGATATTGATGATATTTTTTGTCTTTTATTCTACTCTTTTAAAAATGAATGTCAAGAGATTTATCAAAAAATTCCAAGATTATTTTTTAAACTCCTATGTATTGAGAAAAAAACAAAAAAAGGCTATACTGGTAATTGTGGATAATGATTATCTTTTTATATGGAGGTACAAACATGCGATTGTCATCAGGTTGGGAACAGTCAGTCTATGTCTTACTCATGTTAGATCAGCTCCCTGAAGGAAAATATATCAATACAATTTCCTTGAGTGAACGGCTAGAAGTTTCAGATTCTTATTTGAAAAAAATTATAAAACTATTAGACAACGAAGGATTGGTTAAATCCGTTAGAGGGAAAAATGGAGGCGTTGCTCTTTCTAAACCCCTCAGCCAAATCACCTTTTACGATGTATTTGTAGCTATAGAAGGAAAAAATCGAATCTTTGAAAGTCAAAATCTTCTAAAAAAATTCTTAGGCAACGAGGAAAGTAAAAAGGCTAAAAGATGTGTCGTAACCAACTCTCTTGATATTATTGAAAATACTTTAGTTGCAACCCTGACTTCTATTACACTCAGCCAGGTAGCCCATCAATCTGAGATTAACTATGATTTAACCGATATCAGAAATTGGGTCAATAAATGCCAAAACTAGCTGGAGAAAAAATTCTTCAACTAGTTTTTATAAATCCTTGACAAATAATTTTACAAAGACTATACTATATTTGAAGATATACCATATCTTCTATATCGTCAACAATGATATTTCATTGCATGCTTTTGGATAGCTAAAGAAAGAAGGTTCTTATGAAAGTTATTTTAGCTACTGACCAAGATGGTTTCCAACTGAAAGAAACCGTCAAACACTATCTGCTTCATTCTGGTTATGAAGTAATTGACCTCAACTCTACACAAGGTTCTGCGGATTTCGTTGATTCTACTATCAATGCTATTACAGAGTTTAGAAAATATAAGCAAGCTCGTGCTATTCTTTTTGACAAGTTTGGACATTCTTTTATGCCTGCTAATAAGTTTAAAGGTATTATCTGCGCCGCTGTTTCCGATGAACACTCTGCCATGATGACTATTCGACATAATTCTACTCCAATCATTACAATTGGTTCTGGAATTACAGGTGATATTTTAGCAGTTGAAATAGTCAAAGCCTTTCTTGAGCACAACTATGATGCTGGTCGTCACCAAGTTCGCATTGATATGCTGAACAAGCTCTGCTAGGAGGTATTCCCATGAAAATTGCTCTCGGTTGTGATCACATTGTAACAGATGTGAAGATGAAGATTTCAAAACACCTAAAAGAACAAGGTCATGAAATCATTGATGTTGGTACTTATGATTTCGTCCGTACTCACTATCCTATTTATGGTCGCTTAATTGCAGAGGAGGTCGTCAATGGACGGGCTGACTTTGGAGTTGCCCTTTGCGGTACAGGTGTTGGAATTGCTGTATCTGCTGATAAAGTTCCTGAAACTCGAGTTGTACTTGTCGGAGATGTTGCGACTGCTCGTTCCGCTCGTGAAAATCTCAATGCTAATATTGTTGCTTTCGGTGGTGCTATCCTAGGTATCAATTTCATTAACAACATTGTAGATGAATTTATCAATACCAAGTACAAACCAAGTCCTGAAAAAGAGGAATTGATTGCGAAAATTGATAAACTATCTGAAGTGAGCCCAGATGTAGCTGCCAATGATCATATCTTCGATGAAGAGAATGCCAAGTGGAATCGTGGAGAATATCACGATTAACTTGCATTCCCTCTGATATATTTTATCTAACCTTGAGGATAACTAACTCAAGGTTGTTTTTATTGGCTCTATAATATTTGTAGTGGGTAAATCCCCTATGGATATTATGGAGCCTATTTTGTTGTAGAAAAAAAGTCCCATAAGATCTATAATGAAAAGCGACCAAACAACTCATTAGAAAGATTCATATGGAACAATTACATTTTATCACAAAACTACTCGATATCAAAGACCCAAATATCCAATTTATGGATATCATCAATAGGGATACCCACAAAGAAATCATCGCTAAACTGGATTATGAGGCCCCTTCTTGTCCTGATTGTGGAAGTCAAATGAAGAAATATGACTTTCAAAAACCTTCTAAAATTCCTTACCTCGAAACAACTGGTAGGCCTACTAGAATCCTTCTTAGAAAACGCCGTTTTAAGTGCTATCAGTGCTCTAAAATGATGGTCGCTGAAACTTCTATCGTCAAGAAGAATCATCAAATTCCTCGTATCATCAACCAAAAGATTGCTCAAAAGCTGATTGAAAAAACTTCTATGACCGATATTGCTCATCAGCTGTCTATTTCAACTTCAACTGTCATTCGCAAGCTCAATGACTTTCACTTTAAGCCTGATTTTTCTCGCCTTCCTGAGATTATGTCTTGGGACGAATATACCTTTACAAAAGGAAAGATGAGTTTCATTGCACAAGATTTTGATAATCTCAGTATCATCGCTGTTCTTGAAGGTAGAACACAGGCTGTCATCCGAAATCACTTTCTTCGATACGATAGAGCTGTCCGATGTCGAGTGAAAATTATTACTATGGATATGTTTAGTCCCTATTATGACTTGGCTAAACAGCTTTTTCCGTGTGCTAAAATCGTTCTGGATCGCTTTCACATTGTACAACATCTTAGCCGTGCCATGAGTCGTGTGCGTGTCCAAATCATGAATCAGTATCATCGAAAATCCCATGAATACAAGGCTATCAAGCGTTACTGGAAACTTATCCAACAAGATAGTCGGAAACTCAGTGAGAAACGTTTTTATCGCCCTACTTTTCGCATGCACTTAACAAATAAAGAGATTCTAGACAAGCTTTTGAGCTATTCAGAAGACTTAAAACACCACTATAATCTCTATCAACTCTTACTTTTTCACTTTCAGAATAAGGAAGCTGACAAATTTTTCGGACTCATTGAGGACAATCTAAAGCAGGTTCATTCTCTTTTTCAGACTGTCTTTAAAACCTTCCTGAAGGATAAAGAAAAGATTGTCAACGCCCTTCAATTCCCCTATTCAAACGCTAAACTGGAAGCAACCAATAATCTTATCAAACTTATCAAACGAAATGCCTTTGGTTTTCGGAACTTCGAAAACTTCAAAAAACGGATTTTCATCGCTCTAAATATCAAAAAAGAAAGGACGAAATCTGTCCTTTCTCGAGCTTAGCTTTTCTTCAACCCACTACAGTTGACAAAGAGCCTTTTTATTTCATCAAAAAAAGTCTAGAGATATTTCTATCCCTAGACTGAAGTTTTTTTCACAATTTGAGTGCTACACACGTTCTTTCCATGAAGTCGCTGTTGTTTGAAGAACTTTATTGAGTTCGTCAATGTTTTCAAAACCAGTTGTGCGAAGCCATTCGCGAGCTGCTGCTTCACCATCTTTGATGTAAGCTTCAACTGATCCTGCCCATGTAGCACGGCCACAAAGAACACCATTGAAGTTTGCACCTGATTCGTGGGCAAATACAAGAGTATCTTGGAAGAGTTTAGCTGATACACCAGCACTCAAGTAGATGTATGGCAAGTTAGTTGCTTCATCTTGTGCTTTGAAGAAGGCTGCTGCTTCTTCACGTGTGTAAACTACTTCACCTTCAGCGAAGCCTTCAACATATTTAATGTTAACAGGAACTTCTACTTTCAAGACATCAATGTTAAAGCGTGGGTCTGAGAAGACTTTCATAGCACCGATAACTTTGTGTGGTTTTACTTTAGCGTATTCTACAGAACCTGCGTCAGCAATTTTTTCATCGTAAGCAAGAATTTCAAGGAAGAATGGGATATCTTCAGCCACACACTCAGAACCAATACGTTCGATGTAAGCTTGTTTTTCTTGGTTGAGTTCGTCTGAGCTATCTACATCATAGTAAAGCAAGAATTTAACTGCATCTGCACCTTCTTCTTTAATACGTTTTGCAGACCAAACATCCAAGCAGTCTGGCAAACGTTTTGTACTTGTTGTGTCATAACCTGTTTTTTCATAAGCAAGGAGAAGACCAGCTTTTTCATCAAGAGCTTTAGTTGCTGGAAGTCCATACTCAGGGTCAAGAAGCATAGATGAAGCGTATTTAGTCAATTCATCTGCTACCAAGACTTTCAGTTCTTCCATTTGAGCCACAGTTGGTTCTTCTGTTTGGTGTTGAGCCATGAGGCGTTTCAAAGCACCACGTTGGTCAAATGCAAGAGCTGAGATGATACCATTTTCATCAGAAAGTTTTTCTAAGCGTACACGTTTTTGTTCTGTTAAAGCCATTTTATACCTCTTTTACTATTAATTGATCATATAGAGCTTGATAGTTGGCCATGTTGACATGACCAGTCATTTTTTCTTGAGCATTGAGCATACCAAGGACATTTGCCTTGATGAGTAATTCTGCATCCGATTCTCTGTGAAGAAGTCCTGAAGAAATTCCTGCCACAGTAGAGTCTCCAGATCCAACAGGATTTACCACCTGAATTCTAGGAATATCTACCTTGTAGAAAGTATCACCATGTTTGGCAAAGGCACCGTTGGCACCAAGTGAAACGATAATCCATTCAATACCTGCAAACAAAGGTTCTTGAAGGACTTCTTTTAATTCATCCAAATCCTCAGAAACTTCTCTTCCGAGAAGCTGAGACAATTCCTCATTATTTGGTTTGATGACTGTTGGTTTATGTGGTGATTCAAGAACCGCCTGAAGTGCTGCACCAGAGCAGTCCAAGACTACAGGTTTACCAGCTTGATTAGCAAGTTCTACCAAGCTCGCATAGTAATCAACTGGAAGGCCAGCTGGCAGACTACCTGAGATAGCTACTACTTCAACTGACTCCAGAAGATTTTTGAAATGTTCCAAAAATCCTTGTCCTTCCTGTTCCAATACTACAGGACCTTTTTCAAGAACTTCTGTTTGGTTGTCTCCGTGGAGAATAGCGATACAGTTACGAGTTTCTCCCTGAATAGAGAAGAAATCTTTCTTAACCTTATCATCAATATTTTCAACCAAAAATTCACCAAGTTTACCACCGACTAAACCAGTAGCAAGAACTGAATCACCAAATTCTGAAAGTACTCTAGTAACATTTAGTCCTTTACCACCAGCAGTTTTGGTTACATCCACCACACGATTGACAGTATCAATCTTTAACTCATCCAAAGGATAGGAAATATCGATGGATGGGTTCATTGTGACTGTTAAAATCATAGGTCACCTCTTAGTCGTGGTATTCTCCGCGATCCCATTTTTCAAGGAATTCTGTGAAGAAGTTTGCGTCTGTTTGTTGAGCATTGTGACTTTCAAGGTGTTCAATTTTCGCAATCAATTTTTTGTTTTCTTCAGATGGTTTGTATTCAGCATGGATGAAAGCTTCAATAATATCACACATGAGCAATTCACCAGTAATCTTACCACCAAAACCGATAACGTTAGCGTTCAATTGTTCTTTAGCATAAAGGGCTGTTGTCATATCACGAACCAAGGCAGAACGGACACCTGGAACTTTATTTACAGCGTTGTTGATACCAACTCCAGTACCACAGATACATACCCCAAGATCAGCTTGACCGCTAGTTACAGCTTCCCCTACTTTTTTACCAAAGATTGGGTAGTGAGTACGTGTGTGGTCATATGTACCAAAGTCAATGACTTCATATCCTTTTGATTTCAAAAATTCTGAAACCGCCATTTTTTCATCTGTTACGATGTGGTCACATCCAATTGCAATTCTCATTTTTAACTTACCTTTCTTACTGTAATCTAATTAGCACATTTTGTTCAACATATCGACACGAATTTGGTGACGTCCGCCATCGTATTTACCGTTAACAAATCCTTTAGCGATGTTTTTAGCCAATTCATCACCAACAAGTTGTGCACCCATAGTGATCATACGTGAGTTGTTGTGGCCACGAGTCATATAAGCTGAACGTTCGTCAGATACTTCTGCAGCAACCATTCCTTTGATTTTAGTTGCAACCATGAATGGACCAGCTCCATAAGCATCAATCACAATACCAAGGTTTTGTTCTTCTTTGTTTACTTCTGCAGCAACAGCAAGAGTCACATCAACAAAGTCTTGACCTTCAGCTGTAACATCCACAACGTGGAAGTTTTCTTTTTCCAAGAAGTCTTTCACAACTTCTTTCAATCTCAAACCTGCAGCATCTGCACCGATAACAATAGACATATTGTATACTCCTTTTTATTTTTCTAGGCTAGTAAAACCTTTTATAGTTAGCAGTTTACCTACAAAAGCTTTCTAGCAGTTTATTGACAAATTAGATTGAATGAGATGAATGACACCTTATTCAAGTTTAGGAAATCAAATTCCTAGAAATGATCTCTCTCCACGAAAGAGAATATAACAAGTGATTATTTGTTTGTTACAAACATCATTTGTTGCTTACAAACATAATATACTCCTATTTCCTGAAAAAGTCAACAGTTAATGTTTGTTTTTGTGTTTTTAACTAAAAAATTTCGATTTCAAAACCAATTTGATCCACTTGACCAGGCTCTAAGAGACGAACATTCTTCTTATCTTCTAGATGATCTCCTTCTTCAAGGGATGTTGACAAGCCAGACCATGGTTCAAAAGCAATGAAAGGTCCTTTGTTCAAAGTTGACCAGATAATAAGGTTTGGAAACTCTGCAAAGTGTACTTTCAACCCTTTATCATGTTTACGAGAACGAAGGGCAATTGTTCTAGATTGCAATTCATCTAAGGTAACTGCATCAGTACTGAAAAGATCATAGCTGAGGTCTACTTCTTTTTGACCTTCTAACCATGGACTTCTATCTTGGAAATCCAACATACCTGTTTCTGGGAAAGGGCGTGGAACAGAGCAAGTCTCTTCTTTCTCAAACTCTAAATAGTAATCTTCATAGACTTCATCATCAAGTAGAGGACAATTAAAGCCTGGATGGCCACCAATAAAGTAAGGCATGATCTTGCTAGTTTCTTTATTGAAAATCTTGTATTGAGTCCGTACTGTCTTACCAGTAAGGCTATAAGTGATTTCTAGGCGGAAATGATAAGGGTAGTTTTGATAGCTATTCTCATCGTCTTCAATTGCAAAAGTTACACTCTTGTCTGTTTGTTTGACTAATTCAAATTCTTTCTTACGAACCAAACCATGACGAGGAATCTTTCCTTTGCTTTCTAGCCCTTTCTCATCTATATAGAAAGCTGTATCCTCTCTCAAAGAACCACAAATAGGGAAGAGAACAGGAGCTTGTCCACTCCAATAAGTAGCATCTCCTTGCCACAAATACTCAAGACCTTCAGCATCTTTTATAGAAGAAAGAGCCCCACCAAAACTGTTAAATTGAACTCTTAGTTGTTCTGATTTTAATTCAATTACCATTATTTTCTCCGATTTCTTGATAGTTTATAAAAAACTAGGCTGTCACTCCTAATGGATGTCGACAACCTAGCTTTAACAATTTACATTTTATAGGAGCGCATTATTTTGCTTTTGCTGCGTACTCTTCGTTACGTTTAATCATTTGTTTTCTGTACCATGCAAAGATACCGATATAGAATACAAGGAAGACTACAGCACCAAGGATTGCTTTGATATCACCTGTTGTAGTGTTACCAATTGTCCAACCAAGAAGTTTTTCTATTGGTCCTTCAAGAGTTGAGTGAGTAATCAATTGAGTTTGACTAACACCTGCTGGGAAGGCACCTACACCTTTAGCAAGTTCTGTTGCAAATGGCGCGATAAGTGTACCTGAAAGAAGGAAGAGTGGCAACAAGAGTGTTCCGAAGATAATCATACGGAGCAATTTACCACGTGTTACAACCAAGAGAGCTGGAGTAACACCCATAGCGATGATACCTGCAAGTGGCAAGATACCATTTCCGACGTTTGAAAGAAGCACAGCTTCAACCAACATGATTGGTGCAAGTACGTTAGCACAAGCCCAGATTTCAGCACGACCAGCGATGAAAGGCCAGTCAAGACCGATGTTGAATTTACGTCCTTGAAGACGTTTAGTAGCAACGTTTGTAATACCTTGTGAAAGTGGTTCTACGGCAGCGATGAACCATGAACCAATAAGTGAGAAGAGTTCCAAAGATACACCAGCTGTCAAACCAAGAGACAACCAACCTTTGATAACTAGACGCCATTTATCTGCATCTGCAACACCTTCAATTGGATGTGGAGTTCCCATAATACCGATAACAATACCAAGGATGAAACCGATGAAGAATTTAGATCCCCAGAAACCGATTTTCTTGTTCAATTTTGCAGCATCAAAGTCATATTTATCAAGACCTGGGAAGAATTTTTCAAAAATCTTATCCAAAACCATGATAACTGGGTTCATCATGTAGTTCATGTGAGTTGAAGTCATTGGTGATGAACTTGGAGCGTTAAGCAGGTCATCAAATGTAGGTTTCATCAAGTCAGAGTTGATGATTTTAAGAACCCCAACAAGTACAATAGCTGCTGTAGCAATCAATAGTGAAACCCCTTGGCTCACACCGTTGTTGTCTGCATACCATTTAATCAAAAGACCTGTGATAGACAAGTGCCAGATATCGAAGATATCAACGTCAAGTGTATCTGTTTTCTTCATAGCAAGCATCACTACGTTGACAATCAACATGATGAGCAAGAAGTAAAGTGTCCAAGCAGAACCCCAAGTGATTGTAGCAAGTGGTGCCCAACCAACGTCGGTAATACTCAATTGAATACCAGTATTTTCAACGAATTTTGCAAGTGATGCTGAGAAAGCACCATTTAGCATACCGATGATGGCACCGATACCTGTAAGAGCGATGGCAAGTTTGATACCACCTTCAAGCGCTTTGGAGAATTTCACTCCAAAAAGTAGAGCCAATACTGTCAAAATGATCAACATGATGATTGGTCCACCCATATCCAAGATAGGTTTGAAGAAATCATTGGCTAATTCAATAATGACATCCATAATAGTTCCTCCCTTTTTATAGTTATATGAATGTTAACAAATTAAAATTAGCTTAATCCGTGTTCTTTAATAGCTGCTTCAATATTGTCAAATACTGGAGCACTCATAGCTGGGATACGGAATAAGATTGGTCCAGCTTCAATAACTGGAATACCTGGGTCAAAACCAAGATCTGTAGCAGCAATTGGTGTAAAAATGTCATAACCTTTGATAAGGTCTTCGTTAACGTCTTTAACCATTACCGCATCACAGTGAACATCAAAACCACGATTTGAAAGTTCTTCTTCAAGAGCACTTTTAATTTGGTGACTTGAGTTAACACCTGCACCGCAGGCAGCAAGAATTTTAATCATATGGATTTCCTCCGATTTAATATTTTTAATAGACAAGATTAAGCGGTTGCTTCAGAGATATAAGTATAGAGAGCTTCTGGTTCAGAAATTTTAGCCAAATCTTCCAAATGGCCATTTCCTGTAAAGAAGTCCATCAACTGAGCAAGAATGTTCGTTTGACTTGAACTTGAGTTATTAATGATAAAGAAGAGCAAGGATACTTCTACTTCCTTATCTGGCGCAATCATATTATGGAAAGTCACAGGTTTATCTAGCCGAACGACCACAACTTTTTCGGCAAGATTATGAATCGTATCTGTGTGAGGAATAGCCACATTCGGCAAATCCTTACCTAGAAATTCCATATCTAAGCCAGTTGGAAATGACTTTTCACGCGTGATCAAGGCTTCACGATAGGTTGGAGTCACGATTTCTCGTTCTTCCAATAAAGTTGCAACCTGATCAAAGAGATGTTCTTGATTATCCGCTTCTAAGCAAAACACAAGGTTTTTGTCAAAGAAATGATCTAATCCCATAAGGTTTTCCCTTCTTTCCATTAACTTTATGCTATAAGTATAACACTATATGAAATCGTTGTCAATGATTTTCTGTTCTTTTTTGTCTCTTTTTTTATATTTTTGTTGTTTTTATAGTTTGACTTATAAAAACAAACACTTAAACAAACATACCAAACATTTTTTCTGTTCTAGAAACTAAAAAAGCAGACCATTTAAGCCTGCTTTACTATTGATTCTGATATAAATTTCCTGTGAACAAGGAAAAGAAATTATGACAACTTATTCTTCATCCATACTCAAGACACTGAGGAAGGCTTCTTGTGGGACTTCTACTGATCCGATGGCTTTCATGCGTTTCTTACCAGCTTTTTGTTTTTCAAGGAGTTTACGCTTACGAGAAACGTCACCACCGTAACACTTAGCAAGTACGTTCTTACGAAGGGCCTTGATATCTGTACGCGCCACAATCTTGTGTCCAATTGCTGCTTGAATTGGCACCTCAAATTGTTGACGAGGGATGATTTTCTTGAGCTTATCAACGATGAGTTTCCCACGTTCGTAGGCAAAGTCCTTGTGAACGATAAAGCTGAGGGCATCCACCTTGTCTCCATTGAGAAGGATATCCATTTTGACTAGCTTAGATGGGCGGTACTCTGACAATTCGTAGTCAAAGCTTGCATAACCACGAGTTGAAGACTTAAGCTTATCAAAGAAGTCAAAGACGATTTCAGCCAGTGGAATTTGATAGATAACATTGACACGGTTATCATCGATATAGTCCATAGTCACAAAGTCCCCACGCTTGCGCTGAGCCAATTCCATTACTGCTCCCACGAACTCCTGTGGTACCATGATTTGCGCCTTAACATAAGGCTCTTCAATGGTTGCAATCTTAGTAGGATCTGGGAACTCAGATGGGTTAGACACATCCATAGACTCACCGTCAGTCAAATTAACCTTATAGATCACAGACGGAGCTGTCATGATGAGGTCGATGTTAAACTCACGTTCCAAACGTTCTTGGATAACATCCATATGGAGGAGTCCAAGGAAACCACAACGGAAACCAAATCCAAGGGCCTGAGATGTTTCTGGTTCAAACTGAAGACTAGCATCATTCAGTTGCAATTTTTCAAGGGCTTCACGTAGGTCATTGTACTTGTTTGATTCAATTGGATAGAGACCCGCAAAGACCATAGGATTCATCTGCTTGTAGCCATGTAATGGCTCTGCCGCAGGATTGGTTGCCAAGGTAACGGTATCACCCACACGCGTATCCTGAACCGTCTTAATAGAAGCTGCAATATAACCAACGTCCCCAGTCGCAAGGAAATCACGACCAACTGCTTTGGGTGTAAAAATACCGACTTCCGTAACATCAAAGGTCTTACCATTGCTCATAAGTTGAATCTTATCGCCAGGTTTGACCACCCCATCCATGACACGCACTTGGAGGATAACTCCACGGTAGGCATCGTAAACAGAGTCGAAAATCAAGGCCTTAAGTGGCGCCGTCACATCACCTGTTGGCGCAGGCACTTTTTCTACAATTTGCTCAAGAATTTCTTCGATACCGATACCAGCCTTGGCAGAAGCCAAAACTGCTTCACTAGCATCTAAACCAATCACGTCTTCAATCTCTGTACGCACACGCTCTGGATCCGCTGCTGGTAAGTCAATTTTGTTAATGACTGGCATGATTTCCAAATCATTGTCCAAGGCTAGATAAACGTTGGCAAGGGTTTGAGCCTCAATTCCTTGAGCAGCATCGACCACCAAAATAGCACCTTCACAGGCAGCGAGAGAACGTGAAACTTCATAGGTAAAGTCAACGTGCCCCGGCGTGTCAATCAAGTGGAAAATATAAGTTTCCCCATCTTTGGCAGTATAATTCAGCTCAATGGCATTTAACTTAATGGTAATCCCACGTTCTCGCTCTAGATCCATGCTATCCAAAAGCTGAGCCTGCATTTCACGACTGGAGACTGTCTCTGTTTTTTCCAAAATGCGGTCTGCTAGAGTTGATTTCCCGTGGTCAATATGGGCGATAATAGAGAAGTTACGGATCTTCTCCTGTCGTTTTTTCAATTCTTCTAAGTTCATGATTCTCTTCCTTTCAGGGTATCTATTTATTATAAATTGTTTTTGACATTTTGACAAGACCATACCCTGCTAGGAGTACTAATCTTCAGCTACAAAGCCGTCATTTTCGATAAAGTGGTGTTCTGTCATTCCTTGGTCTGTAAAGACAATCCCGTGAAGGACACCACCATAGACAGCTCCTCCGTCCATCCCGATCTTACCATCTTCTGTAGTCCAAAGCTCAGCTGTACCTCGGTCTTGCTTTAACAAACCATAAACTGGTGTATGACCAAAGACAATCGTTTTCCCAGTATGATTTTCGGCTTCGTGGAATGGTTTTCTGAGCCAGACTTTTTTATAATCTGTGGTTTCATGCCAGTCGTCCAAGGTCAAATCAATACCTGCGTGAACAAAAATATACTTGTCTGTCTCTACCACAAAAGGCATTTGACGAATGAATTCGACTAAATCTGCCGCTTCAGTAGCAACCCGTTTGGCATCTTCTACCCCATCAACTGGCGCATCCAAGGGACGACCTAAGATAGAGTTAATGGTTGTATCTCCACCATTGCGACGATAGTGGTCATAACTTTCTTCTGGGTCATCGAGCCAAGTCAAAAACATATACTCGTGGTTTCCTGACAAACAAATAGCCCCTTGATTATCAACCAAGTCCTTGACCATTTCAAGGACACGGCGACTATCCTCACCACGGTCAATCAAATCCCCTAGAAAGAGTAACTGAGTCTGACCATCCCATGTTTTGAGAAGGTCTTCTAGCATCCCAGCTTTTCCGTGAACATCTCCAATTACATAATAGTCTGTCATCTTATTTCTCCTTGTTTCTCAACAATTCTCTGGCTTGCGTCAGGGCAGCTTCCGTCACATCATCACCAGCCAACATCTTGGCAACTTCCTCAACTCGCTCTTCAACCGTCAAGAGACGAACAGTCGAAACCGTTGAATGCTCATTGCTAATCTTCTCAATAAAGAATTGATAATCCGCAATCGCAATCACTTGTGGCAAATGGGAAATAGCCAGAACCTGACCATGCTGACCAATCTTGTGAATCTTCTGTGCAATAGCTTGGGCAACACGACCTGAAACTCCCGTATCCACCTCATCAAAGACAATGCTAGTCTTGCCTTCTTTACGTGAAAAGGCAGATTTAATGGCTAGCATGAGACGAGACAATTCCCCACCAGATGCAACCTTGACCAAGGGTTTAAAGTCTTCGCCAGGGTTGGTTGAAATGTAAAACTCAACCGTTTCATTGCCCTCACGGCTGAATTTGCCCTTGCTAAAACGAACCTGAAACTGAGCTTTTTCCATATAAAGGTCTTGCAGTTCTTGTTTAATCTCTGCTTCGAGCTGCTGGGCCAAGTCATGACGAGCAGAGGCAAGCTGACCTGCCAAATCGACAAGGTTGACTTCCAACTTCTTAAGCTCAGTTTCCATGTCCTCAGACGAAAGGTTATTACCTGTCAAGAGATTGTATTCTTCCGTAATCTTAGCAAAATAAAGCAAGACATCGTCTACAGTCCCACCATACTTACGGGTAATAGTGTGCAGAAGGTCCAAACGATTCTCAACCTGCATAAGCCGATTGCCATCAAAATCAAGGTCCTCAATAATAGCTTCCAAACGTTTGCTAATGTCTTCTAAGACATAGTAGGTTTCAGACAGAGAGCTTGAAATTTCACGGTAGTCAGGGTCGTACTCTTCAACACTTTCCATGTCATTCATGGCCGAACGAACATTGGCCAGACTAGAAAAATCTTCATTATCCAACATGCTATAGGCATTGGTCAGTGTATCCGCAATATTTTTATGGTTGAGGAGTTTCTCTCGCTCTTGGTTAAGAGCCAAGTCTTCGCCTGCTTGCAAGTTTGCTGCCTCAATCTCTGCCATTTGAAATTCCAACATTTCAATACGTGCCTTGTGTTCCTGCTGGTTTTTCTTGACTTCCAGAACCTGCTTGCGCATTTTTCGATAGGCATCAAAACTCGTTTGATAGGTTTCTTTCAATTCCCAAAAAGCTGCATCACCAAATTCATTCAACATCTGGATGTGTAATTGTGGACGCATTAACTCCTCTTGGTCATGCTGACCATGAATATCCACCAGATGTTGCCCAATAGCACGCAAAACCGACAGATTGACCATCTGACCATTTACACGGCTGATACTACGGCCATTTTGCAGAATTTCCCGACGGATGATAATTTCATCACCCATTTCCAAACCTTGCTCATCGAAAATTTCCTGCAAAAGACGACCATTTTCAACTGAGAAAAGCCCCTCAATCTCTGCCTTTGGTGCACCATGACGAATAACATCTGTCGTCGCACGAGCTCCCAACATCATATTCATAGCATCAATGATAATCGACTTCCCTGCACCCGTTTCACCAGTCAGGACGGTCATCCCCTTTTCAAAATTGAGGGAAATAGCCTCAATAATGGCAAAGTTTTTTATCGAAATTTCAAGTAACATATAGACCTACCAATTTTTTACTTGTTCAAAGATTTCCTCAGCTAGACTTTCACTTCTGGAAATGACTAAAATCGAGCTATCATCAGCCAAACAGCTAAAAATCTTGTCCGCAAAAGTCTCGATTAACTGAGCTTTTACAAAAGCCGTATTTCCTGGAATAACTTGGAGATTGATCATCTTGTCCATCAATTCTGCCGATTCGATATTGTCTTCAGCCAATTGCAAACTTTTTACGATTGATTTTGGCAATTCATAGACATAGGTGTTGTCTCTCAAAGGAATTTTGACAATACCTAACTCTTTGATATCTCGCGATACCGTTGCCTGAGTGGCACTGATGCCTGCCTCTTTCAAATGCTCTACAATTTCTTCTTGCGTACCGATTTGATAATCTGTCACAAATCGTCTAATTTTTTCAAGTCTCTCTTTTTTATTCATTTTTAAATTGACTATGCGCCCTCTCTACTACTTCTTCAATGTCAGCAAGAACCTGATTGCTTGCTGACTCTTCTTTTTTCAAATACGCTAAAAACTCAATATTTCCATGTCCACCTTGGATAGGAGAAAAGTCCAAACCAAGGACTGAAAAACCTTCCTCTACTGCCATAGCTGTGACAGATTCAAGGACATTCTGATGGACCTTAGCATCTCGAATAATACCATTTTTCCCGATTTGCTCACGTCCTGCTTCAAACTGGGGCTTAACCAGAGCTACAACCTGACCTTGATCTGCCAAGACTCGGTGCAAGGCTGGCAAAATCAGACTGAGGGAAATGAAACTCACATCAATACTGGCAAAGCTCGGTTCCTTTTCAAAATCAGTCTTTTCTGCATAACGAAAATTGAACTGCTCCATGCTGACCACTCGTGGGTCTTGGCGTAATTTCCAAGCCAACTGATTGGTGCCGACATCAACTGCAAAGACTAACTCAGCACCATTCTGCAACATGACGTCGGTAAAACCTCCAGTAGAGGCACCGATATCAATCGTGGTCGCTCCTTCAACTGACAAATCAAAGACCTGCAAGGCTTTTTCCAATTTCAAGCCACCACGGCTGACATACTTGAGTTTTTCACCCTTGAGTTTTAGCTCGGTGTCGTCTGGGATTTTCTCCCCTGGTTTATCAAACCGTTCTCCATTCAGGACTGCTACGACTAGACCAGCCATGACACCACGCTTGGCCTGTTCTCGCGTTTCAAACAAACCCTGTTTATAAGCTAGTACATCCACTCTTTCCTTAGCCATTGATTCTCAAACTTTCTACTATTTTTACAATCGGCGCTGTATCAAAGGAAATCTGCTGGGCAATTTCTTCTAATTTGGCATTAGCTTGATCCAGAGTCTGGTTACAAAAGTCAACAGCCGCTTCCAAGCCCAACAAGGCTGGATAGGTTGATTTTTCTGCCTGCAAATCCTTTTGTGGTGTCTTGCCAATTTCCTCAAAACTAGCTGTCACATCCAGTACATCGTCTCTGACTTGAAAAGCAAGTCCAATCAACTCACCTACAGTTTTCAATTTTGCCTGCATTTCAGGAGCCAATTCCGCAATGATAGCAGCTGCTTGGAAGGGATAGGCTAGTAATTTTCCAGTTTTATTAGCATGAATGGTCTGAAGTTCTTTCAAGGACAAATGCTGATGTTCGCCCTCCATGTCCAAAACCTGCCCTGCTACCATGCCTAAACTACCTGAAGCAAGAGATAAGTTAGCAATCAGTTTCACCTTGATCTGACTTGGCAGATCTGCCTGCGCTATCATGGCGTAAGGATCCAGGAACAAAGCATCTCCAGCCAAAATGGCCATTGCTTCACCGAATTTCTTATGATTGGTCAAACGTCCCCGACGATAATCATCATCATCCATGGCAGGAAGGTCATCGTGAATCAAGCTCCCTGTATGAATCATTTCCAAGGCAGCGGCCACCTGCGCGTGAGCAGGTTTGATGGCAACTTGCAAGGCTTCCAAAACTTCTAACAAGAGAAAAGGCCGAATACGCTTGCCACCAGCATGAATGGAATAGAGAACAGACTCTCGCAAACTAGAGGCAAACTGCTGGTCTCCATAAAAATCTTCCAAGGCTGACTCGACAAGAGTTAATTTTTCTTGCTTCTTCATTCAAAATCACTTTCTGTTCCGTCTTCTTGCATGACCTTGACCAAGGTCTTTTCAGCCTTGTCCAGCGTCGCTTGGAGCTCTTTTGACAAGATCATGCCCTTTTGAAAGGCAGCAATCGCATCTTCCAGAGCAATTTCACCATTTTCCAAACTTTGGACAATGGTCTCTAGTTCTGCTAGATTTTCCTCAAATTTCTTTTGTTTTGACATCTTTAACCTCTAATTCTACTTGACCATCTCGCATCAAAAGCGTTACTTGATCTTTTTTCTTCAAACTCTCAACCGAATCTACAACGGACTCTTCTTTCTTGACAATAGCATAACCACGCGCCACGATTCTACTAGTATCCAACATCAGTAAGGCTTCTGAAAGTCTTTTCACCTCAGCAACCTTGGAATCATAAACCAGCGCCATTTGGCTACGTAGGAGCTTATCCAACTGTCCTAGACGGTCGTGATAACGTTGAATTTTGGTAACAGGTGATAATTGGATTAGTTGATGGGTCCTTGCTTGTACTATCTGTTTGTTATCAGAAATCCGTGTTCGCAAACTTTGTTTTAAGCGCAGTTGCAGTTGGTCCAAACGTTGTAAATAGCCATCATACAAGCGCTCTGGCTGTCTAAAGATAACAGACTGACTGCATTTTTTCAAAGCTTCTTGTTTCTTCGATAGGACATTTCGGACTGCTGTTGCCATCCGTTTTTCTTGATTTTGCAAATGAGCTAATAGATCCAACTTGGTCACAGGTGTTGCTAGTTCAGCAGCAGCCGTTGGTGTCGCAGCGCGGCGATCTGCCACAAAATCCGCCAAGGTCACATCCGTCTCATGCCCCACACTAGAAATGATTGGCAAACGAGATTCAAAAATAGCTCGTACCACAATTTCTTCGTTAAAGGCCCAGAGATCCTCGATGGAACCTCCACCACGACCAATAATCAGCAAGTCCAAATCGTCACGTTGATTGGCACGCGCAATATTTCGAGCAATTTCCTCCGCAGAACCCTCACCTTGAACCTTAGTTGGATAAAGTAAGATATCGACACCTGGAAAGCGCCTGCTGACAGTCGTGATAATATCTCGAATAACAGCTCCACTGCGACTGGTTACCACACCAATTCTCTTAGAAAATTGGGGAAGAGGTTGCTTGAAGCGTTCTTGAAACAGGCCTTCTTCTGTCAATTTTTTCTTGAGTTGTTCAAACTGAATCGCAAGCGCCCCAACCCCATCAGGCTCAGCTTTTTCAATGATAATGGAGTAGCTACCACTCGGCTCATAAACCTGCACGCGACCAATTACATTGATCTTCATTCCTTCTTCCAGGTCAAAGCCTAATTTCTGATAAATCCCAGACCAGATGGTCGCTTGAATAACTGCATGGTCATCCTTCAGGGAAAAATATTGGTGAGTAGGTCGTTTACGAAAGTTGGAAACTTGACCAGTTAAATAGACCCGTTCCAAGTAAGGGTCTTTATCGAATTTCATTTTCAGATACTTGGTCAAAGTTGTTACCGATAAATACTTTTCCATCTCCACCTACTATTCATTTCCTTGCTCTTTCATGGGTATTATTATACCAAAAATATGCCTAAAAATCTTCATTTATGTACCATTATGAGGGAAAAATAGAAAAAGGAGGCAAGGCCTCCACGTCTGTTTATTTACTATTTCGAGCTTCTTCCAAAATCTTAGCAATCTTGGTTGTCAACAGGTCAATAGCAACTGTATTGCTGACTCCCTCAGGAATGACGATATCCGCATAACGCTTGGTTGGCTCGATAAACTGGTGGTACATGGGTTTAACCACACCTAAGTACTGGTCAATAACGCTATCAAGGCTACGGCCACGTTCTTCCATATCTCGCTTGATACGACGAATAATGCGCACATCATCATCCGTATCCACAAAAATCTTGATATCCATCAAATCGCGCAGACGCTTGTCCTCCAAGACCAAAATCCCCTCAACGATAAAGACATCTTGAGGCTCCTGACGATAGGTCTTGCTGCTTCGTGTATGCTCTGTATAGTCATAAGTCGGAATGTCCACTGGACGCCCTGCCAACAATTCCTTAATCTGCTCGATCATCAAGTCTGTATCAAAGGCAAAAGGATGATCATAGTTGGTTTTGACACGCTCTTCAAAGGTCAAATGAGACTGATCCTTGTAGTATGAATCATGCTCAATCATGGAAATCTTTTCATCAGGGAAATGCGATAAAATGGCTCTTGAAACACTGGTTTTACCACCACCAGAACCACCTGTCACTCCGATAATGATTGGTCTATTTTGCATGCTATCCTCCGTTTTTTTATCCGTCGTCTATTCTATCACATTTTTTGCAAAATTTATAGTCTAGTTTTGGATAGTCTAGGGGAAGAATTCAAATCCCTACACTCTAATTATACTAGTTAAAAACCTTTCGTGGCTTATAGAGATTGTCCCGTTTTTCTAGAATGGCTAGCAATTTGTCGTCTTCAAAGGCAGCTAATTCTTGGTCTGTTTGGTCGAGCTCGATAAAACGACCAAAGCGCACTTCTGTAGCCTCTTCTGGACTGAGGAAAACTTTGACAAGGTCACCTGTCCCAATCTCTAGAGGATGGAGAAAGTCCAGTTGACCAGCCTCAACTCTTTCAGCAATTTCTTTCAAAGTCAAGGCATCTTCTAACTGTAATCCTGCAGCACTAGTCCGAGTCAGATGAGACATATGAGCCGCATAACCAAGCTTTTCACCCAAATCAACTGACAAGGTACGGATATAAGTCCCCTTGCTACATTTCACACGGAAAGTAAAACGTGCAAGATGACCCTCATAAGAAATCGGACTTGTTCGATCAAATTGATAAATGGTCACCTGACGTTCTGGACGCTCCACTTCCTGACCAGCACGCGCATACTCATAGAGCTTGCGACCATTGACCTTAACAGCCGAGTACATAGGCGGAATCTGAGTAATAGGCCCAGTCAGACTGGCTATCGCTTCATCGACAAGCTTTTCATCCAAGGGCGATAAAACAGGTGTCTCTGCGACCACTTCTCCACTAGCATCCTCGGTCGTCGTTGAATATCCAAGAGTGATTTCCCCCTCATAGACCTTGCCTTCATCCTGCATAAACTCGACCATTCGTGTCGCCTTACCAACCGCAATGGGCAAAACACCCACTACATCCGGATCCAAGGTCCCACCATGACCAATTTTCTTTGTTCCCAAAATCTTACGCAGTTTAAAAACCGCATCATGCGAGGTCATCCCCGCTTCTTTTTTTAAGTTGATAATACCGTTCATATTTTTCTTCCTCACTCCCCCTTCAGCGCTTCAAACTTCGCTTTCATGGTTGGATTTTTTCGAGTCAATTTTTTGACTGAAACATCTTCCAATTTATTGTTTGCTAGACGGAGTTGGTTTTCAGATGTGGTTAGGAATTTCTTAACCTCTTCCATACGTTTGATGGCCTTGTCAATTTCATCGATAGCTTTGCCAAAGTTGGTCGAAGCTGAATTATAGTTCTTAGCAAAAGCTAGCTTGAAGGCATCCAAGTCTTCCTCAAAATGCGTAATGTCGATATTTTGTTCGCGAACCAAGGCCAACTCCTGCTTATATTTTAGGGAATTAAGCGCCGCATTTCGTAAGAGACCAATCAACTGGATAAAGAATTGAGGACGAACCACATACATCTTTTCATACTCGTGGCTGACGTCAACAATCCCTGTGTTAAAGTAGTCGTTATCAGCTTCAAGCATAGTCACCAAGGCGGCATACTCACAGTTCTTCTCTCGACGGTCCTTGTCCAATTCCTTGTAAAAATCTGCATTCTTGTGCTTCTTCTCTGTTCCGTCCGCTTCATTTTTCATCTCAAACATGATAGAAATGATTTCCACCCCATTTTCATCACATTCACGGAAGATAAAGTCCCCTTTAGACCCACGCGCAGAAACCTTGTTATCCTTTTCAAAGTAAGCATTTGGAAAGGCAAAACTGCGGACCTTGTTAAACTCACTCTCTGCATAGTGTTCCAGACTTTCCCCGATAGCTTTTGTAGATTGTTGGGCTTTGAAATTCTTATAAAATTCGACTTGTTCACTAGCTGCCTTGAGTTGAGCTTCGTAGTTTTGCTTAACTGAAGCAAGAGAAAGCTCGTTTTCTTTTTCTTGTAAAAGAAGCTGGTTTTTAACCTGGTCTCTTTCTTTTTCTAGGTCAGAAAGGGTCTTTTGTAGTTGATTTTCATGTTCCAAACGTAAGGTGGCCAATTGGTTTTCCAAGGCCTGCACTTCCTTGTCCTTTGCTAATAAGGCCTCATGACTTGTCTGTTCAACTTCTTTCTTGGCCAACTCTTTCTCTGTATCAAAGTTTTGGATTTGACTCTGCAATTGCGCAATTTCTTGGTCTTTTTGAGCTAGTTTAGACTGTTGCTCATTCATAGCCTTTTGCTCAGCCAAAGCCAGTTCCTGCTTCATGCGATCGTGCAGTTCCTTATCAAACTCTGCCGTTCTCACTTGGGACAAAAGTTCGGCATACTGACTTTCATTTACTGTAAAGACTTCCCCACAGTTGGGACATTTGATTTCGTTCATATCGTTCCTCTTTCTAGACTTCTTTAATCATTATATCATGCCTGAGGGAAAATCAAAAACAGTGAGTCGAAACCCACTGTTTATATCTTTTACTTTAAATTTTTTCCAAGGCCAAGCGCAAGTCTTCAATCAAATCCTCTACATTTTCAAGTCCGATAGACAAGCGGATTTGGTTTGGCGTGACACCTGCTGCTTCCAGGTCTTTTTCTGACAATTGACCGTGAGTAGTTGTGGCTGGATGAACAACAAGAGACTTGGCATCTGCTACGTTCGCAAGGTCAGAGAAGATTTCCAAATTATCAATTACCTTGCGAGCTTCTGCCTCTCCACCTTTGACATGGAAGGTAAAGATGGAACCCACACCTTTAGGCAAGTATTTCTCAGCCAAGGCATGGTAAGGACTATCTGCCAATTTTGGATAGTTAACTTTTTCTACCTTAGGATGGTTGACAAGGAAATCAACAATTTTCTCTGCATTTTGCACATGGCGTTCCACACGAAGTGAAAGAGTTTCAAGTCCTTGGAGCAAGAGGAAGGCATTAAATGGTGACAAAGCTGCACCCGTATCACGAAGCAATTGAACACGGACAGCGATAATAAAGGCTGCTGCACCCACATCACGAGTATAGCTCAAGTTATGATAGCTTGGATCTTCCTCAACAAATTGAGGGAATTTCCCTGATGCTTCCCAATCAAAACGACCACTGTCAACAATCACTCCTCCAATAGTCGTACCATGCCCACCGATAAACTTAGTCGCTGAGTGAATGGCAATATCTACACCGTGAGAAAAGACATTAATCAAGTAAGGTGTAGCAAAGGTATTATCCGAAACAAGTGGAATCTGGTGCTTATGAGCAATCTCAGCCAATTTTTCCAAGTCAGGAATGTTAATCAAAGGGTTACCTAAGGTTTCAATCAAGACAAGCTTGGTATTGTCATTGATAGCTGCTTCCACTTCCTCCAAATTATCCACATCGACAAAGGTTGTTGTGATACCATAACGAGGAAGGGTTTCTTTCAAAAGATTGAAGGTCCCACCGTAAATAGTTGAGGCTGCCACCACGTGGTCACCAGCGTGGGCAAGCGCCAAAATCGTATAAGTCACTGCTGCCATACCTGATGCTGTTGCTAGCGCTCCAACACCACCCTCAAGAGCAGCGATTCTTTCTTCAAAAGCAGCCGTTGTAGGATTGGTAATACGAGTATAAATGTTCCCTGGTTTTCTCAAGGCAAACAAATCGGCACCTTCCTGCGTATCGTCAAAAACAAAGGATGTTGTCTGGTAAATCGGCACTGCACGAGACTTAGTTGCTGAATCAACTACTTGACCAGCATGCAGTTGTAGAGTTTCAAATTTAAAATCACGAGTCATAAGGCGACCTCCATATAGTTTGATTAAAGATATTGTAGCACCTTAGGATTATCTTGACTAATACCTCTTTTCTATATTTTGATATAAGGAGTGGCTATTACTTCTTACAAAATCGAAAAAAGCACGACTCACTCGTGCTCATTTTCTTAATCTACATAAGTATCTTCATTTTTATTGAGGAAGGCATATGGAAGACCCATCAAGAAGCCACCACCAATCAAGTTTCCAATGAAGGTTACACCCCAATGACGGAGCATATTTCCAACACCGAAGTTAGCAATTGAATCCGCAGCAACACTGAATTTCACAATCGCGAAAGAAGCAAAGTTCGCAGCAATGTGCTCGTTTGTCAAGAATACAAACATATAAATTGCCGACAAAACAAGCCATAGTTTGGCACCACCATCTTTGACTAAAATAAATGAAAGAATCGCAATATTTACAAAAATATTGGCCAAAATAGCCTCAAGTAAGACTAATTCATTTGAACGTCCTAATTTCATCTCAACAACCCCTGAAATAAAGCTATCGTGAGTCAGATGTGCGTAAGCTGCCGAATGAGCAAAGCCCCAACCTGCTATCAAGGCTCCGATAAGGTTGAACAAGGTACAGTAAAGTAAAATCTCTGCTGTTTTTCTCCAAGAGATTTTTTTCAAGAAACTACCAGCAGTCAAAAACATCATGTTTGATGTTACCAACTCAGCATTCAAGAAAACAATATAGGCCAAGCCCCAAGCAAAGACAAATGGGAAGAGGAAGCGTCCACTACCTGGTGCGATTTTATTAATCAAGTCAGCCCCGACTGCACCTGCTGCTGTACTGAAGGTTAAAAATGCACCTGCAAACATAGAACGAATCGCATACTTAAATTTGCTTTGACTATAAAGACTTTCCTTCTTCTTGCAAGCAAATTCAATCTTTGAGATAAATTCTGAAGAAACCATAATAAACTCCTAAAACTTTTATTTGTGATAATTATAACATAAAATAGCTATAATGAAAAGCCTTTCCTAATTGTATTTTTTTCTAAATTTTAAAATTTTAGAAATCGTTTACATTGTTTTAATAACAAACTTTTAGAAGTTTTAATCATCAGAATATTGAGCTTGCATGGAATAACTTTTATTCTACTTAATATATTTTGTTGTTACAATTTAAAAACAATTTTCTCTGCAAGCCTATTTTATAAAAGAAAAAGAGAGAATTGTTCTGATTCTCCCTGATACACTGATTCTTCTTAATCGACATAAGTATCTTCATTTTTATTTAGAAAGGCATATGGTAAACCGATCAGAAGTCCTCCACCTATAAAGTTGGCAATAAAGGTAACTCCCCAATGTCGAAGGACATTTGGAATATCAAAGTGAGGTACTTGATCAGCAATCATGCTGAATTTCATAATACTGAAAGAAGCAAAATTGGCAGCGATGTGCTCATTGGACAAAAAGACAAACATTGAAATAGCTGATAAAATGATCCATAGTTTGGCAGCACCATCTTTGACTAATATAGACGAAAGAATGGCAATATTTACAAATACATTGGCAAGAATCCCCTCAAGCAGGACTAACTCACTTGGACGCGCCAACTTCTTGGCTACAAGCTTAGGAAGGAAACTATCATGGGTCAAATGGGAAAAGGCTGATGAGTTAGCAAAGGCCCATCCAGCTACCAGGGCACCAATGAGATTAAACAAAGTACAATAGAGTAAAATAATCATTGCCTTTTTCCAATCAATCTTTTTCAAGAACACTCCAGCTGTTAAGTACATCATATTGGAAGTTATCAATTCCGCATTTAGAAAGACGATATAAGCCAGTCCCCAAGCGAAAACAAATGGGAAAAGGAAATACCCACTACTTGGAACAATATTATTTAATAAATCCGCACCAATAGCCCCAGCAGCTGTACTAAAAGTTAAAAAAGCACCTGCAAACATAGAACGAATAGCATACTTGGACTTACTTTGATTGAAAAGACTTTCTTTCTTGTGGCAATAATAATCTATCTTCGAAATAAACTCTGAAGAACTCATAAACATCTCCTGATTTTTTATATTTATCATTATAACATAAAATATTTTAATAGGTAATCATTTTCTTAAATTTATAACATTTGTATTGATTTATACTCTTCGAAAATCTCTTCAAACCACGCCAGCTCTATCTGCAACCTCAAAACAGTGTTTTGAGCAATCTGCGGCTAGTTTGCTCTTTGATTTTCATTGAGTATTAGCATTACATAGTTTGCTTATAAAGCCATAAAAAGAACCAGTAAAACTAAATGTTTACTGATTCTTTAACTATTAATAACGTTGCTTATATGGTTGATTGAAGGCTGTTAGAACTTCTTCAGGTGTTTGTGAATAGTCTTTTGTATCTTTCAAATCACCTTTTACAATAATACGCTCTGTCGCATCATAGTCCACACACGTTACAAGTGTGATTTCATCAACACCACTACGGTCATCAATCTCATCAACACGATCTGGAGTGACATGCTTGACCTCATGAATGATATAGGTATAAACCTTATCCTTATCTGTTAGATAAATTTTCATCCCATTTTTAGCACGTGATAATGGAGAAAAGAGCATCTGACTGGCATTTTCTGCTGTAAAAATGTGATGGCTCGCAAGTGAATAGTTTCCTTTCCCCATCACTTGATCGCGCTTCATTGTACCAGCTCCATAGAAGAGATTGACATTATCAAGCCCCTTAAAAATTGGCAAGTTAATTTCTACTTCTGGAATAGCAATTCCACCAATAACTGGCAATTTTTGCGAATTCCATTGTGAGGATAAGACGGCTTCTGACGAAATGGCTTTTACTGAGTCAAAGTCAAAATTACCTTCTGTATCTTGATTTTCTTCCAATTTTTCTTTTGATACCTGGCTGACTTGATACTTGTTAGTATTCCAAACCATGAAGATATCACGAATTTTTGAATTGAAAATCAAAGCTATTGACAAGATGATTAAGAATCCTGCCAAAATATTGATTAGTAAATTTTTACGATTTGTTTTCTTTTTGTTCTTTTTATGAGACATTATGCTTCACCTTCTGTTTCGTTTTCTGTCCCAACTTCTTCTTTTTCTGCTGCTGCAACCGTAGTAAAGGTTACAATTTTAGCATCTTGATCCAGGCGCATCACCTTAACTCCCATAGTTGAGCGACCTGTTTGTGAAATATTGGCAACGTTGGTTCGAATCATAACACCTGTATCAGTGATAATCATCAAATCTTCATCGCCTTTAACGGTCAAAAGACCTGATAGAGGACCATTTTTCTCAGCTACATTAGCCGTCTTCATCCCTTTACCACCACGACCTTTTGTTGGATATTCGGTCGCAACTGTACGCTTACCATAGCCTTTTTCTGTGATGATAAGAACCTCGTCTTGGTCTGTAATCACACTGGCACCAACTACTGTATCCCCTTCACGAAGATTGACACCTTTCACACCCGTAGCGATACGACTCATTCCACGAACGGCTGATTGATTAAAGCGCACCGCATAGCCAAACTTAGTACCAATGATAATATCCGTATCTTCTTCTGTCAGCAGTACATTAATCAACTCATCTTCATCTTTGAGATTCAATGCTTTAAGCCCATTCTGACGAATATTAGCAAATTCCTTAACGCTGGTTCTCTTCACAATACCATGACGGGTTGTGAAGAAGAGATAGGCTTCATCACTGCGTTCAGATTCAACATTGATGATAGTCTGAATACTTTCGCCTTCATCCAATTTCAAAAGATTGACAATCGGCAATCCCTTGGCAGTACGACCATATTCAGGAATTTCATATCCTTTAAGGCGATAGACTCGACCTTTATTTGTAAAGAAGAGCAGGTGATCATGAGTGCTAGTCGACACTAACTCACGAACAAAATCATCATCCTTAACACCTGTACCTTGAACACCACGACCTCCACGTTTTTGAGCAGTGAACTCATCCTGGTCTAGACGTTTAATGTAGCCCTTGTTAGACAGTGTAATCAAGACATCCGATTCTTCAATCAAGTCTTCATCTTCCAGGCTCAAGACTTCCCCAACCATCAACTCTGTACGACGTTGGTCGCCAAACTTACGTTTAACTTCATCCAATTCGTCTTTGATGATTTGAGAAACACGCTCAGGCTTAGCAAGAATATCCGCCAAATCTGCAATCAGAGCCAAGAGGTCATCATACTCAGACTGAATCTTATCGCGTTCTAAACCTGTCAAACGACGAAGGCGCATATCTAGGATAGCCTGACTTTGACGTTCAGAAAGCTTAAACTTACTCATCAACTCAGCTTGTGCTTCCGCATCCGTTTCACTAGCTCGGATAATACGAATCACTTCGTCGATATGGTCTAGCGCAATCAAGAGACCTTCTAAGATATGAGCACGCGCTTCTGCTTTTTCCTTATCAAAACGAGTACGACGAACAACCACTTCTTTTTGGTGCTCGATATAAGCATCCAAAATCTGACGAAGGGACAAAATCTTTGGTACCCCATTTTGAATCGCCAACATATTAAAACCAAAGTTGGTTTGCATTTGGGTCATCTTGAAGAGGTTATTGAGGATAACATTTGCTGAAGCATCGCGCTTAACTTCAATAACGAATCGAACTCCTTCACGGTTGGACTCATCACGAACCGCTGTGATCCCCTCAATACGTTTTTCCTGAACTAGGCGAACGATGTGCTCGTGAACCTTAGTTTTATTGACCATGTAAGGAAATTCCGTTACAACGATACGCTCACGGCCAGTCTTAGTTTCTTCAATTTCAGTACGAGAACGAAGAACAATCGAACCTTTACCTGTTTCATAAGCCTTATGGATTCCTGATTTCCCCATCACAAGGGCACCAGTTGGAAAATCTGGCCCAGGCAAGACTTCCATCAAATCCTTAGTGGTCACTTCAGGATTGTCCATGACCAACTTCACAGCATCAATGGTTTCACCCAAGTTATGAGGTGGAATATTGGTTGCCATCCCAACAGCAATACCAGTTGCTCCATTAACCAACAGGTTTGGAAAGCGTGCTGGCAAGACCAAGGGTTCTCGTTCATTGGCATCATAGTTATCAACGAAATCAACCGTATTTTTATTGATATCACGAAGCATTTCCAGAGCAATCTTGCTCATGCGTGCCTCAGTGTAACGTTGTGCCGCAGCACCATCACCATCCATGGAACCAAAGTTTCCATGTCCATCAACAAGCATGTAACGGTAGCTCCACCATTGAGCCATACGAACCATGGCTTCATAGATAGAGGAATCCCCGTGTGGATGATATTTACCCATGACATCCCCAGTAATACGAGCAGATTTTTTATGGGGTTTGTCTGGAGTAACACCTAATTCATTCATTCCGTAGAGAATCCGACGGTGAACGGGTTTCAAGCCATCTCGAACATCAGGAAGAGCCCGCGCAACGATAACACTCATGGCGTAGTCGATAAAGCTCGTCTTCATCTCCTTTGTCAGATTGACATTCACTAAATTTCTATCCTGCATTAATAAATGCCTCATTTCACAATTAGTAATTAAATATATTATACCACAATGTCTGCCATATTTCAGGTATCTAGAACCACTAAAACGTTTACATCAAGAACTGCAAGGCATATCCGTGACAAAGCATTTTAAAAGTGATAGAATTGAAATAACTGGGGAAAACCCTGAATAAAATTAAGGAGATGTTTAGAATAATGACTTCAACTAAACAACACAAAAAAGTTATCCTTGTTGGTGATGGTGCTGTAGGTTCATCTTACGCTTTTGCTCTTGTTACTCAAGGAATTGCACAAGAACTTGGTATTATTGAAATTCCTCAATTGTTTGAAAAAGCAGTTGGTGATGCTGAAGATCTTAGCCACGCGCTTGCATTTACTTCACCAAAGAAAATCTACGCTGCTAAGTACGAAGACTGTGCGGACGCTGACCTTGTTGTTATCACTGCTGGTGCTCCTCAAAAACCAGGTGAAACTCGTCTTGACCTTGTAGGTAAAAACCTTGCTATCAACAAATCAATCGTAACACAAGTTGTTGAATCAGGTTTCAAAGGTATCTTCCTTGTTGCTGCTAACCCAGTTGACGTCTTGACTTACTCAACTTGGAAATTCTCTGGATTCCCTAAAGAACGCGTTATCGGTTCAGGTACTTCACTTGATTCAGCTCGTTTCCGTCAAGCACTTGCTGAAAAAATCGGTGTTGATGCTCGTTCAGTCCATGCCTACATCATGGGTGAACACGGTGACTCAGAATTTGCTGTTTGGTCACATGCTAACGTTGCCGGTGTTAAATTGGAACAATGGTTGCAAGCAAACCGTGACTTAGATGAAGCTGACCTTGTAGAACTCTTCATTTCTGTTCGTGACGCTGCTTACTCAATCATTAACAAAAAAGGTGCTACATACTACGGTATCGCTGTAGCCCTTGCTCGTATCACAAAAGCAATCCTTGATGATGAAAATGCAGTACTTCCACTTTCTGTATTCCAAGAAGGTCAATATGGTGTTGAGAACGTCTTTATCGGTCAACCAGCTATCGTTGGTGCCCACGGTATCGTTCGTCCAGTAAACATCCCATTGAACGACGCAGAAACTCAAAAAATGCAAGCATCTGCAAAAGAATTGCAAGCTATTATTGATGAAGCATGGAAAAATCCTGAATTCCAAGCAGCTTCAAAAAACTAATTTAGCTATAGACAACTCCTTGAATCATCAGGGAGTTGTTTTTTCTGTATTTAAACCTAATATCTGATTTACGTTCGCTTCTACAAAGACAGCATAGCTTGTGTAAGCCATAAAAACATTAAAACAACAACTGTAATCTACACTCATACTCAATGAAAATCAAAGAGCAAACTAGGAAACTAGCCGCAGGCTGCTCAAAGCACCGCTTTGAGGTTGTAGATAAGACTGACGAAGTCAGTCACATATATACGGCAAGGCGACGTTGACGCGGTTTGAATTTGATTTTCGAAGAGTATCACATTACAAATATCATGAAACAAGCCGTGATTGACGCACTTGATACCGTCGCATTAAATCGCAAGTAAAAAGTTTTGCCCCATTTGCCCCCCTAGATAAAAAAAGAGCCCATCATACAGGCTAGAAAGCTTGATATGATAGGCTTTTTGTTATTAAATTAACGTACTGTGCGGATACGCATTGTGTTTGTACGAACAGCTTCTCCAAGTGGTACACCAGCTACGATAACGATATCGTCACCAGATTGTACAAGACCTGCTTCAACTGCTTTACGTTCAGCAATTTCGAACATATCGTCAGTTGAAGATGGAGCATCTGTCAACATTGGGATAACACCCCAGTTCAACATCAATCCACGTTCTGTCAATTCGTCGAATGTCAATGCCAAGATATCAGCATTTGGACGGTATTTAGAGATCAAACGTGCAGTGTGACCTGTCTTAGTAAGAGTTACAACCAATTTGATGTCCATTGAGTTAGTAGCATCTTTAACAGCTGAAGCCATTACTTCTGTCTTAGAGTTACGTTCGAATGAATCTGAGTTCAAACGTCCGTATTCGTTAAGAAGAGTTTGAGCGTTCTTGTCGATTGTAGCCATTGTAGTTACTGACTCAAGTGGGTATTTACCGTTTGCAGACTCACCTGAAAGCATTGTAGCGTCAGTTCCATCGATAACAGCGTTAAATACGTCTGATACTTCTGAACGAGTTGCACGTGGTTTTTCAGTCATTGTTTCAAGCATGTTTGTTGCAGTGATAACAACTTTACCTGCAGCATTGACTTTCTTGATGATCATTTTTTGGTAAACTGGAACCATTTCGAATGGTACTTCGATACCCATGTCACCACGAGCGATCATGATACCATCAGCAGCTTCGATGATTTCATCCAAGTTGTCGATACCTTGTTGGTTTTCGATTTTAGCGAACAATTGAACATGTCCGTTTCCAGTTTCTTCACAGATTGCACGAACTTCGTTTACGTCTTTTGCAGTACGTACGAATGAAATCGCGATGAAATTGATACCTTGTTCAAGACCAAAGCGGATGTCATCGTTATCACGTTCAGCAAGAGCTGGGAAAGGAATTTTAGTGTTAGGGATGTTAACACCTTTTTGTTTAGCAATTACGCCATCGTTTTCAACTTCAACTTCAAATTCACGAGCCGCATCGTCTTTAGCAACCACACGAAGACCAAGTTTACCATCGTCAACCAAAACTTGACGACCAACTTCAACATCATCATAGATATCAAGAGCTCCAGCAACGTTCAATGCAATCACATCACGAGTTGATTTAATTCCTTGTTTAGTTGCAACACGGATTTTTTCACCAGTTGTGTAAGAGTACTCTTTTGCATCCCCTTCAAACAATTCTGTACGGATTTCTGGTCCTTTTGTGTCAAGAAGGAAACCAACTTTTTTACCTGCAAGTTTTTCAGCAAGTTTAACAGTTGCCATACGGTCACCTTGTTCTTGGTGGTCACCGTGTGAGAAGTTGAAACGGAATGTGTTAGCACCAGCTTCAATCAATTTAGCAATGTTTTTAGCAGAAGCTTCAACATCAAGTTTTTCACCCCAGTATCCGTCCTCACCGAATTTTTTACCACCACGGATCTCTACCGCAGGACCCAAAGTTGCAACGATTTTTACACGTTTGTTCATGATTTTTGTGACTCCTTTATATATATGACCTCTTTGGTCTTATTAACTAAATTATAAATTATGACAAGCTCTTATTCAAGCTAGATAGTTCAAGGTCAGCTTTGTGTGGGTTATTTACCACAATCTTACCATCTGCAGTCAAGCTAAACAATGCCCCTTCTTCTGCAGTACCAAGAATTGGGTTTTCAACCATTTTCTCATTACGGATACCAACCGCAACACCACCGATACCTTCTTTAAGAAGTTTAACGGCATGAGCACCCATACGTGACGCCAAAACACGGTCACGCGCAGTTGGAGAACCACCACGTTGAATATGTCCAAGTTCTGTCACACGAAGGTCGCTTGTATCTCCAGCTTCTTTCAGTTTTTGACCAAATTCAGCAGCTGACATCACACCTTCTGCCAAGACGATGATATTGTGTTTTTTACCACACTCATAACCAGCTTTGATGCTTGCTACGATATCTTCCATCTTGAAGCCTTCTTCAGGGATGATAATCTCATCAGCACCAGTTGCGATACCTGCCCAAAGAGCGATATCACCTGCGTTACGTCCCATAACTTCGATAACAAAAGTACGACGGTGACTTGATGATGTATCACGAATCTTATCGATAGCGTCCATAGCAGTAGTAACTGCTGTGTCAAAACCGATTGTGAAGTCAGTACCAACGATATCGTTATCGATTGTACCTGGAAGACCGATAGCTGGGAAGCCATGTTCAGTCAAACGCATAGCACCGTGGTAAGATCCATCACCACCGATAACAACTACGCCTTCAATCCCGTGTTTTTTCAATTGCTCAATCCCTTTAAGTTGCCCTTCAAGTTGAGCGAACTCTGGGTAGCGAGCTGAGTGAAGGAAAGTACCACCACGAGAAATGATGTCTCCTACTGAAGCTGCATCTAGGGGATGAATTTCACCAGCAACCATACCAGCATATCCATCATAGATACCAAAAACTTCCATTCCTTCTGAAATTGCTTGACGAACAACTGCGCGGATGGCAGCATTCATACCAGGGGCGTCTCCACCACTAGTTAAAACAGCAATACGTTTCATTTGGTTTATGCTCCTTTTTCTTTTAACATTCTTACTGATTATACCACATTTAATTGGAAAATTCTTCTATTTTCCGTAATTTTAGCGATAAATCGTTTTCATAACCATTCCATCTAATTGAGCTTCTAATTCATCAGATTTAGCTACAAAATGATGAGGAGATACAATGGTTTTCTGTTCCTCTTCATACCTGATGATGACTGGAATTGGGCCTTTATATTGCTCTAAAATACGCGAAATTTCTTGATCCGATTCATGATTTTTCACTTGAATCCAAAAGCGTTCAGCCACTGCTTCTCTTATTTCTTGTGCAATCATTTGCAGACGGCCATCACGGGACTGGATTTTCCCTCTGATATAGTAGAAGGCTCCTTCTCTTACTTCCTGCCCAACCTGTCGATATAAATCTGAAAAGAGGGTAACATCCAGTTTTTTCTTACTATCATCGACCTGTAAGAAAGCCATATTTTCACCCTTTTTGGTGCGAATGGTTTTAATTTTTTGAATTTCTACCAAGATAATAGAGTGACTATTTTCTGACAAATTTCCAATTGGTGTAATCGGGTAAATAGCTTTACTTGCAATAGCTTGTAAGGGATGTTTACTGACTCCTACCCCTAAAAGCTCTTGTTCCATATAGAATTTTTCTTGTTCTGTCCAATCTTCCGATTCCTGCCAACTATAAATAGTATCTCCAAACAAACTTCCTAACTCTTTTACAAATTCAAATAAATTAGATAAATTATTGAATACTTTTTGACGATTTTTTTCAAATGAATCGAAAAGACCAACTTTTACCAAAGGTTCTAGCAGAGGAAGTTTCAGATAATTCTCAGGTAATTTAGCTATAAAATCTTCAATGTTAGAATAGGGTCTATGTTCAATAATCCAAAGCGCCAAATCCTTGCTGACTCCCTTAATTGATTTCAGACCTAGATAGATGGACCTGTTCGCGACTTTATCGTGATAAGGAATAGTATTGATTGACAGAGGCGCTACTTCAAATCCTGCTTCTAGGGCATCTGTTAGGTAATCACTGTTGGCAGAATTTAACATGATCTGATAAAAGATAGCTGGATAATGCGTTTTGAAATAAGCCAACTGGAAGGCCAAGGCTGAGTAAGCATAGGCGTGTGACCTGTTAAAACCATAACCTGCAAACTTCTCCATGACATCAAAGACCTGCTCTGCCTTTTCCGCAGTATGACCTGCTTTTAATGCTCCCTGAATAAAGGAAGCCCTCATCTCATGCATGGCAGAGGCATCCTTTTTCCCCATAGCTCGACGCAAAATATCGGCCTTCCCAAGACTAAATCCAGCAAAACGCTGAGCAACCTGCATAACCTGCTCCTGATAGAGCATAATGCCGTAGGTTGGAGCCAAAATATCCTCCAGCACTGGATCCAGAACCGTCACTTCTTCCTGACCATGCTTTCTTGCCACAAAATTATTGATATAGTCACTTGCACCTGGACGATTTAAAGAAGTAGTTGCTACGACATCTTCGAAACAGACTGGCTGAACACGCTTAAGCAGACGAATAGCACCAGGTTGCTCAAATTGAAAGATACCTTTTGTATTACCAGATGCAAAAAGAGCCAGCGTTTCTTTATCTTCCAAATCAATTTCTTCAATTTTTAACTGAATCCCTTCTGTTTCAGCAAGTAACTCTTGCATTTTCTGGACAAAGGTCAAATTTCGCAGTCCTAGAAAGTCCATCTTCAAAAGCCCGCTAGCTTCAACACCATGAGCATCGTACTGAGTCAGTGGAATTTCATCACCATGCTTCAGAGGAATATAGTCCGTCAAATCCTGGTCACTAATCACAACACCAGCCGCATGGACAGAGGTTTGTCTTGGATAGCCCTCTATCTTGCAAGCAATCTCAAAGGCTTTTTGGTATTCCAACTTACTATTGATTTGCTGACGAAACTGGAGATTGCCCTCATAAGCCGACTTGAGATTATCACGAAAACTGATTTTCTTAGTAATTGCAGATAATTCATACTCGGGAACGCCAAAGCGTTTCAAAACATCACGCAAAGCTTGCTTAGCCCCAAAGGTTGAAAAAGTAACGATTTGCGCCGCATGTTTACTGCCATATTTATTACCAACATATCTGATAAAATCTGGACGATAAATATCTGGAATATCGATATCAATATCAGGCATAGTATAGCGTTCACGATTGAGGAAACGTTCAAAAATCAGGTTTTTCTCGACTGGGTCAATCCCTGTGATGTCCAAGGCATAAGAAACCAAGCTACCTACTGCAGAACCCCGTCCCATACCCATATAATAGCCATTCGAACGTCCAAAACGCAGCAAATCCCAAACAACCAAGAAATAATCATCAAAGCCCATATCATGAATAACAGCCAATTCTTGGTCTAGTCGGTCTTGATATTCTTTACTAGACAATCCCTTCTGAGAAAGTCCCAGTTCAGCACGTTCTCTCAACTCTTCTACTGCTGGTCTAGCTGGGTTAAAACGAGGCAGTTTCAGACTCGTATCCAAATCATAAGAAATACCTGAAATAAGTTTTTCTAAATTGTCCAAGGCTTGAGGAAAACGTTCTTGGAACAGTTTCTCTAAAGAACTTGCCGATATAAAGACATCTTGTCGTGAACGCAAGGGAACTTCTCTGAGAGGTAGGTTTTCTTTAATCGCTGTTAAAACTTGCAGAACTTCTCTATCCCTGCTTTCAAAGGCATTGACCCGATAAAGAGGCAAAATTGGATGATGAAATTCGCTTGCCAGTGTTTCTGGATAAACCCCTATATAGTAATCACAACCTAATTCTAACGACTCCAATCCATCAAGATAAGGCAAAATGACCGCAATATCTTCCAGATACTGGGACAGGACTGACCAATTTTTCTCCCCCTGCATCTTGGCTGTTGAGAGTTTCATCAGCTGCTGATAGCCCACACTAGATAGAGCTAAAAAGCGCAGATTCACTTCCTGATTATCTACAAACACAGTCATTTCAAGTCCTAGTAAAGGATGAATGCCGTATTTTTTTGTAACCTCTAGAAATTCAAAAGCACCATAAAGATTATCAATATCCATCATAGCTAAATGAGTGTAACCATAGTCTTTAGCTGCTCTCACATACTTGTCAATCGAAATGACGCTCTCCATAAAACTATAAACTGTTTTTGTATCTAGTTGTGCGATCAATTTACACTTCTCCTCTATCCTTCTCACTATATTATACCATTTTCCAAAATAGAAAGACAAAATCATTGACTCTTATCCATAGTTTATACTTTAAATACGGTGTTTAAAATGAAAAAGTAAAAATATATTTAAAGTATAAAATACTCCTGTAATGTTTTTTAAACTTTTTATCCCAAGAAGTGAATATACCTTTTAAAATAGAAAGATACGTTCAATCAACTAAGTTGTTATAATAACTTGTTTTAAGCTATAGAATAGTACTTATTTTTCACATAAACTATATTCATTATTATTGAATTAATTTCTTTCTCATTTAATGATTCCCTTTATCCTATTTTTTTGATATAATAACCTTAATTATTTTTTATTTTATAAGGAGGTCATATGCGCTTTAATCAATTCAGCTATTTATCACTTCCAAGAAATACTATTTTATATGAATTAAAAAAGTATGGATTTGATTTCCCATCTGTGATGGCAGATAAAAAGATGTTAAAGACTTTTTTAAGTCGTTTCTTTTTTACTTATCAAGACATCAATTATCCACTCTCCATCTTAGCAGCTGATAAAGAAACAGATTTTCTGACATTTTGTCAGTCAGACAGAAAGTTGACTGCAGATATTTTCTATACTGTAGCCTTTCAACTCCTAGGTTTTTCTTATTTGGTTGACTTCGAAGACAGTGAAGTTTTCCGTAAAGAAACTGGCTTTCCCATCGTATATGGTGACTTGATTGAAAATCTCTATCAGTTGCTCAATACTCGAACCAAAAAAGGAAATCTCCTGATTGATCAACTGGTCAGTGACGGTCTTATTCCTGAGGATAACACCTACCACTACTTTAACGGCAAGAGCTTGGCTACTTTTTCTAGCCATGATGTCATTCGAGAAGTGGTCTACGTTGAGTCTCGTGTGGATACTGACAAAAAGGGCCTACCTGACTTAGTAAAGGTCAGCATTATTCGCCCTCGTTTTGAAGGACAAATCCCTGCTATCATGACGGCTAGTCCCTATCATCAGGGAACAAATGACAAGGCCAGCGACAAGGCTCTCTACAAGATGGAGGGCGAGCTCGACGTTAAGCCTGCTCATAGGATTGAGCTCGAGGAACCGCAACTAAATCTCGTCCAACCTCAAGGTCGAGCTGAGCTTGTGTCAGAAGCGGAGGAAAAGCTAACTCACATTAACGCTAGCTATAGTCTCAACGACTACTTCCTTCCACGTGGCTTTGCTAATATTTACGTCTCAGGTGTTGGGACCAAAGATTCTACAGGTTTCATGACTAACGGGGACTACCAGCAAATCGAGGCTTATAAAAATGTCATCGACTGGCTCAATGGTCGTTGCCGTGCCTTCACTGATCACACGCGCCAGCGTCAAGTCAAGGCTGACTGGTCAAACGGAAAAGTCGCTACAACTGGACTTTCCTATCTAGGTACCATGTCTAATGGTCTAGCGACCACAGGTGTCGATGGTTTAGAGGTCATTATTGCCGAGGCAGGCATTTCTTCATGGTACAACTACTACCGTGAAAACGGTCTGGTGACCAGCCCAGGTGGTTATCCAGGTGAGGACTTTGACTCCCTTGCTGAGTTAACCTATTCTCGTAATCTCTTGGCTGGCGACTATATCCGTGGCAATGAAGCTCACCAAGCTGACTTAGAAAAAGTAAAAGAACAACTAGATCGCAAGTCTGGTGACTACAATCAATTTTGGCATGACCGTAACTATCTGCTCAATGCTAATAAAGTAAAGGCAGAGGTTGTCTTTACCCACGGTTCTCAGGATTGGAATGTCAAACCACTCCATGTTTACCAGATGTTCCATGCTCTTCCTAATCATATAAACAAGCACCTCTTTTTCCATAATGGCGCACATGTTTACATGAACAACTGGCAGTCCATCGACTTCCGTGAGTCCATGAATGCTTTGTTGACAAAGAAATTACTGGGACAGAAAACGGATTACCAACTTCCTACTGTTATCTGGCAAGACAATACAGCTCCTCAGACTTGGTTATCACTTGGTAACTTCGGTGAACAAGAAAACTTTGAAATTTTCTCACTTGGTCAAGAAGAGCAAGTGATTCAAAACCAGTACTCAGATAAGGATTTTGAGCGTTATGGTAAGACATACCAGACCTTCAATACGGAACTCTATCAAGGGAAAGCCAATCAAATTACTATTGACTTTCCTGTGACCAAAGATCTCCACCTAAACGGTCGCGCTCAGCTCAATCTTCGTATCAAATCTAGTACAAACAAGGGACTCTTATCTGCCCAACTGCTAGAATTTGGTCAAAAGAAATACCTACAACCTTATCCAGCTGTTTTAAGTGCTAGAACCATTGACAACGGTCGCTATCATATGCTGGAAAATCTCTGTGAGCTGCCATTTAGACCAGATTCACAACGAGTCGTAACCAAGGGCTATCTCAATTTGCAAAATCGAAATGATTTACTGTTAGTAGAGAATATTAATGCAGATGAATGGATGGATATCCAGTTTGAACTGCAACCGACTATTTACAAGTTAAAAGATGGAGATACTCTCCGTTTAGTCCTCTATACTACTGACTTTGAAATCACAATTCGTGACAATACTGCTTACCACCTGACTGTTGATCTTGAACAGTCTACACTTATCTTACCTTGTCAAAAGGTATAATTTATCAGACTTTCGATACGGAAGATTCCAAGGAAAGCCTAATTACGTGACCATTTGCCTTCCTATAATCAATAACCCCCACTTGAACAGTCGAAAAAACTACAACTTGGTATCAACTCCAGTCCAAATAAGAGCTTTTATCAGCCCAACTACTGGATTTTGAACAGAAGATACCAACACCCTTAACCAACATGTGTGACCCTCTATACTACACGCTACCACACCACATGTTGGACAAGCTCTGTGAATTGCCGTTTAGCGTAAATTCACAAGAAGCCGTGACAAAATGCTACCAAAATTGAATGATTCACTGTCATTAAAGAACATCAATGCAGATGCAGGGATAGACAACCAATTCATCTGCACCCAACTAGTGACAAGTTAAAAGAGGGAGATGCTCTCCATCTAGTTCTTTATACTACTGACTTTGAAATCATCATACGTGACAATACCGCTTACCACTCGACTGACGATTTCGATCAGTCCACGCTTTCTGTACTTTGTACAAGGAGTAAATTTTTATGAATAAATCTGAACACCGCCACCAACTCATACGAGCACTTGTTAGCAAAAACAAGATTCATACTCAAGCTGAGTTACAAGCTCTTCTTGCCGATAACGACATTCAAGTTACTCAGGCAACTCTTTCCCGTGACATCAAAACAATGAATCTCTCAAAAATACGTGAAGAAGATAATTCTTACTACGTACTCAATAGTGGTTCTATCTCAAAATGGGAAAAACGCTTGGAGACTTATATGGAGGATGCTCTTGTACTGATGCGTCCTGTTCAACATCAAGTACTTTTGAAAACTCTTCCTGGTCTGGCTCAATCATTTGGTTCTATTATTGATGCTTTGAGTTTTCCTGACGCTATCGCTACGCTCTGTGGGGACGATGTCTGTCTGGTCATCTGTGAAGATGCAGAGGCTGCACAAAGTTGTTTTGAAGAATTGAAAAAATTCACACCACCATTCTTTTTTGGTGAATAAAAAAAACTCCGTGTCTGATGTTAAGGCACGGAATTTTTTATCTTCTTTACTGTGATGGATTTTCATTTTTGGTTCGTGCCAATCTCAAGGCACGGTTTGGATTGAGACGATTAAATAGTTCTTCCAATTTCTTTTCATTCCAAAGGTCTGCGGCGGAAACGAAATTACCATCCGCATCTCGGAAAGATATCGGTTTATCTCCCATATCAGTCTCCTAATCTACAAATTCAAACTCAAATTTACCAATGCGGACCAAATCGCCATCTTTAGCTCCACGCGCACGTAGGGCTTCATCAACCCCCATACCACGTAATTGGCGGGCAAATTTCATGACTGACTCATCACGATCAAAGTTGGTCATATTGAAGAGTTTCATGAGTTTTTCACCAGAAAGCACCCATGTCGCATCGTCGTCACGACTAATTTCAAAGGCCTTTTCTTCCTCGTCGAATCCATAGTAAGCTTCTTCTTCCATATCTGACTCGTCGTAGAGTAAGAATTCTGGTGTCTTGTCTAACAATTCAGCTGTAGCATCCAAGAGCGTTGCCAGACCTTGCTTGGTCAAACCAGATATTGGGAAAATAGCTGGTAACTCTTCAAATTCATCGTAGTTTTCAGCCAATTTTTTCTTGAATTCTTCAAGATTTTCCTGACTTTCAGGCATGTCCATCTTATTGGCTACAATAATCTGTGGACGCTCCATGAGACGAAGATTGTATGACTCCAACTCCTTATTGATAGCTAGGTAGTCCTCATAAGGATCACGGCCTTCGCTAGCTGACATATCAATGATATGGAGGATAACACGGGTACGCTCGATGTGACGGAGGAACTGGGTTCCCAGACCAACACCCTGACTAGCCCCTTCAATCAAACCTGGCAAGTCGGCTACTGCAAAGGATTCACCTGATTGGGTACGAACCATACCTAGATTTGGCACGATAGTGGTAAAGTGGTAGGCACCAATTTTAGGTTTAGCTGATGTGATTACACTTAAAAGTGTTGATTTTCCTACAGATGGGAATCCTACTAAACCAACATCCGCAAGGATTTTTAGTTCTAACTGTAACTCACGCTCCTGACCTGGTTCTCCATTTTCAGAGATTTCAGGTGCAGGATTTTTTGGTGTCGCAAAGCGGATATTTCCACGTCCACCACGACCACCGTGGGCAACGATAAATTCTTGACCGTGTTCAATCAAATCTGTCAAGACCTTGCCTGTCTCGGCATCACGCACAGTCGTACCTTGTGGGACACGAACTCTAAGGTCCTCGGCACCACGACCATGCATCCCTTTGGTCATTCCTTTTTCACCAGAATCAGCCTTAAAATGGCGATTATAGCGGAAGTCCATCAAGGTACGTAGACCTTCGTCTACAACGAAGACCACATTGCCTCCACGTCCACCGTCACCACCCCAAGGGCCGCCATTAGGGACATATTTTTCACGGCGAAAGGCAACCATGCCATCGCCACCATTACCAGCCTTGACCTTAATCCTGGCTGTATCTAAAAACATACTCATTTTTTCTTCTCACTTTAAAAAAGGGCTGGGAAATCCCAGTCACAAAATTTTCTTGAACCTATTTTATAGATTACTGAGGGCACCAATTGCAGTTGCAAAAATACCCAAAATACTTGCTAAAAGCATAATAACCACGATAATTAAAGTTAATTTCTCAAACAAGGTTTTTTTACGATTTCCATTATCTCCAAATGCCATTTTTCTCTCCTTCGTTACATTCTATTTTCTATTATATTAGCATGAATTGAGCTAGTTTTCAATAGTCAGTTGCTACAGGTGCAATCATCCATAAAATAATATAAGCTACAATTCCTGCTCCATAACCAAAAGCAAGAACACCCCATATTACACGAACAATAGTAGGATCTATATCAAAATAATTAGCCACTCCAGCACAAACACCCGCAATCTTTTTATCACGACCACTTCTCATTAATTGTTTTTTCATAGCTGTTCCTCTTTCTATTCTTCACTGTCTTTCCAATAATCTCTGATGCTGATTAACTGCGTTTTTGAAGCCTTCAGCATGCGTCTAGAGCCTTTTACGGGCACAGCAACCACCTGTTGTGGAAGGTACAAAACAGTTTTAAAGATACGCTGACTGACCGTATCATCTTTAGCCAAATCTTTCTCGAAATTATTTGAAATGATGGCATCCAGATAAAACTCATGCACCCGTTTTCCAAAGTTCTCCGCTGAAATCTCGTACAACTTATCTGATAAAGTATTCTCATTCATGTCTGGCGTAGCAATCAGGGCTTCCAAAATAGCTCCAGCCAGATCATGTTCACCATAGTACAAGGTTCCAAACATTTTATCACTGATAAGATTGTCCAGATAAGGATTTCCATGTGCAATGACAGGCGTTCCACTAGCTAAACTTTCCAAATAAGTCAAACCTTGGGTTTCACTTGTCGATGCAGAGATGAAGAAATCCGCCGCCTTATAGTAAAGAGCCGTCTCACTAGGAGCAATCATGCCAGTAAAGATGACTGAATCTTGAATCTCTAGTTTCTGGGCTTGCTCTTTGAGGTCAGCCAGATAAGGACCGTCCCCAGCTACCACCAGTTTAACCTTGTCCTCCTCTTTCAGAACTTCTGCAAATGCTGCTAAAACTGCTTGAATATTTTTTTCATAGGAAATCCTGGAAAGACTAAGCAGCATCTTTTCATCATCTTGAATCCCTAGTTTACTACGTAGTTCTTTTAGATTTTCTTGCTTGATTTCTGGACGCTCAAACTTGGCTAATTCAATTCCAGTTGGAATGACCCGTTTTTCCACCTTGACCTTATAGTCAGATAGCAAGTCACGGACAATCTCACTCGGGCAAATAACCCCATCCACGTCATGAAGGAAACCTCTGACCAGATACTTGACCATACTCGGACGAATCAACATCCCCTTGGCAATATAATGCACATAGTCTTCGTACTGGGTGTGATAGGTATGAATGACTGGAATTTTCAGTTCACGCGCAATCCAAATCCCCAACAAGCCGAGAGAAAATTCTGTCTGAGTATGGATAATATCTAACTGATACTGCTTGGCAATTTCAAGTGCCTTGCTAAAGCCTCGATAAGCAAAACGGCGATCTTTAAAAGCAAAAAAGGGAACACTTGGAATGCGGATAATTTGCCAATCTTCATAACGATTGACATCCTTATCCGTCGTCGTAAAGATAAAAACAGCATGCCCCTGCTTTTCAAGTTCTGTTTTCAGGGTTCGAATACTGGTTGCAACACCAGAAACCTGAGGAAAATAGGTATCTGTAAATAAACCAATTCGCATAGATTACCTCACTTTTTACTTTCTCCCTAAAGCGGCTTGTTTCTCATAAAAGTCTAACCAGATTTGTAACAGATGCTCTTCTGAATATTCTCTGGAAATATTCTTAGCCTTTTCTTTGAGGGCTTTTAAGGCAGCAGGATTCGCTTGATATTCCAGAATAGCTTCTTTCATTTCTTCTCTATCTGCTGTCGCCCGATAATTCCCCTCCAAAATCACCTTATAGAGATCCAAATCACGCAACATAATAGGCGCTTCACAACTAGCAGCCTCTAAAATAGTCATAGGAAAGAGCTCATTATAACTAGGCAGCAAGAAAAGATCTGCTAGGGCATACAACTCACGCATTCGCTCTGGTGACACGATACCTGGAAAAATCAAATTTTCTGGAGGATTATCCATCATTTTCTTATAGCGTTCATAACCATCTGTCATGCCCCCAAAAGAGAAACCACCCGCCCAGATAAAGGTAATGTGGGGCAATTCTTCAGCAAGGCGGATAAAGTCATCAATCCCCTTGCGTTTCTGAACTTGACCTGCACCAACTACGATAAACTGATTTTCACCAAGGTCAAATTCTGATCGCAATCGACTTACTTCTTCTTGTGGAAGAGGATGCCATTTTTCCTTGTTGACAAAGTTAGGAATATAGGTCACTTTTTCACGTGAAATACCAGCTGCCACCAAATCCTCTATAAACATAGGATTAACCACCACCAAGTGTTCCATCCGATTGTAAAAAGAAAATACATAGCGTTTAACAATTCCCTTTAAGAAAAATGGAATCTTCAAACTCCCCTCAAGTGTATCAGGTAAGAAATGCACATAGCCAATTTTTCTCCCTGAGCGTTTCTTTTGGAATGTTGATAAATAATAGGGGAAATCAATTGTATGAAAGTGAGTCACATCTGCCTCGATTGGAAGATTTTCTGTAACAATCAATTGGTCCTTGGCATCACGGTGAAGAAGACGAACTAATTCACGGTAGGCACCTGAAACTCCTTGTCCTGCTACTTTCTCACTTGAACTCAACATATTGATGCGTAATTTCTTTTTTTCCATAACTACTATTATATCATTTTCTTTGAATAAAATCAGCAAAAGAAAGGAGAGACTAGAGGAAAAGAAAGGGAAATTTCCTCGCTTTTCCAACGGTCTCTCACATGCTTTTATATGTTTACTTAATACCTAGCGCAATACGGGCATAGCGACTCATTTTTTCAACGGTCCAGGCTGGATACCAGACTAATTTAACCTCAGTATCAGTCACTTCTGGGACCTCTGTCATGGCATCATAAATCTGGTCCGTCAAAAGGTCCGCTAGGGGACAACCCATAGTTGTTAAAGTCATATCAATCTCTGTTTGTCCTGTGTCGCCATCAAAACGAATCTCGTAGATCAAACCAAGATTAACAATATCAATCCCCAACTCAGGGTCGATAACTTCTTCCAAGGCTGATAAAATTCGTGTTTTGATAGTTTCGATTTGTTCTTCTGTATAAGCCATATTTATCCTCACTCTTAGTCTTCAATAAAATCACGAAGCGGTTTGCTGCGACTTGGTTGGCGTAGTTTTCTCAAAGCTTTAGCCTCAATCTGACGGATACGCTCACGGGTTACGTTAAAGACTTTCCCCACATCTTCAAGGGTGCGCATTTTCCCATCATCTAGTCCGAAACGTAGACGTAGAACATTTTCTTCACGGTCTGTAAGAGTATCCAAGACCTCATCCAACTGCTCACGCAAGACGATACGAGTTGTATAGTCCACTGGATTTTCAATCACTTCATCTTCGATAAAGTCCCCAAGATGGCTATCATCCTCTTCACCGATTGGTGTTTCAAGCGATACTGGTTCTTGGGCAATCTTCAAGATTTCACGCACCTTGTCAGGGGTCATATCCATACGCTCAGCGATTTGTTCTGGCGTTGGATCTTGTCCCAATTCTTGAAGGAGATTACGTTGTTCACGAACCAATTTATTAATAGTTTCAACCATGTGGACTGGGATACGGATGGTACGAGCTTGATCCGCAATAGCACGAGTGATAGCCTGACGAATCCACCAAGTTGCGTAAGTTGAGAACTTGAATCCTTTAGAATAGTCAAACTTGTCAACTGCCTTCATCAAGCCCATGTTTCCTTCTTGAATCAAGTCAAGGAACTGCATACCACGGCCGACATAGCGTTTGGCAATGGAAACAACCAAACGAAGGTTGGCTTCCGCAAGACGTTGTTTAGCTTCGATATCGCCAGCTTCAACTGCTAGTGCCAATTCTTTTTCCTCTTCATTGGTCAAGAGAGGAACGACACCAATTTCTTTCAAGTACATACGGACAGGGTCGTTGACCTTAGCCGAAGTTGAACCAATCAAGTCCTCGTCGCTGAGTTCTGGCTCTTCTTCTGCACTAAGAACACGCGCACTTGGATTTCCTTCGTTATCTGTGATAGAAATTCCTGCATCCTGAATTCGTTGCAAAAGGTCTTCAATTCCATCAGCATCCAAGGTAAAAGGAAGGACAAGACTGGCATTGATTTCATCATCAGTTGCTGTCCCAGTCTGTTTATGATTGCGGATAAATTCTGCTACTTGTACGTCAAATGTTGTTACTTCTTTTTGTTTTGTTGCCATTATTACTCCATTCTTCTCTTTTGGGAAATTAAACGTTCCAATTCTTCTAAGGCTGTGTCGGTATCTCCTACATGGCTAGCTTCCTGCACCTTCTTTTTGATTCTCATATTGTCCTGATTCAAGAGAGCCTTGTTTCGAGTCATTTCTACTTCACTAAGTTCCTGCGGTGACATCTCAGCAGGTAAATCCTGAGCTAAGACTTGGTACCAAGCTCTTTCAACTTCCTCTGTCTGTTCTGCTAGAACTTCTGGAGGAAGATTGCCATACTGCCCAAGCAAGTCATATAAGACCTGAAATTCAGGTGTGTCAAATGCAAAGTCTTCTCGCAAACGGTAATCATTCAAAACAAGAGGGGATTCCATCATTCGATAAAGTAGATGGGCTTCTGCCCTCATAATAGCTGATAACTGCTTGGTAACAGGCATGGTGATTAGCGTTGGCCTAGAGATTCCTTCCATGCGATTCTGCCTCTGTGCCTGACGACTCTCATTCACAATCTGCTCAATCTGGGCATAATCAAAGGACGCCAGACTGTCAGCTAAAATATGAATATAGCTGTTTTGAGCAGTGATAGACTTTTCTTGAACAATCAAGGGAGCTATTTTTTCAATAAACTCAATCTGAGCCTGCAGATTTTCACTGTTTTCAGGCTTGTACTGGTGAATGTAAAACTCAATTGGACTAATACGAGTTTTCGTTAATAGATAGGCCAAGTCTTCTGGTCCATTTTTTTGTAAATACTCATCAGGATCCAAGTTATCAGGCATGCTGACAATCTGCACAGGCATATCACCAATTTCGTCCAGTGCTTTCAATGTCGCAGCTTGTCCAGCCTTATCACCATCATAAACAAGAACCAACTTCTTGGTCAACCTTTTCAGATGATCAACATGCTCACGACTCAAGGCCGTTCCCATAGACGCCACAGCATTTTCGATTCCAGCCCGATAGGCTGCAATGACATCCATGAACCCTTCCATGAGGTAAATCTCACTGGCTTTACCAGAAGATTTTTTTGCCCTATCCATATGATATAATTCGTAACTTTTGTTAAAAATTGCAGTCGATCGGCTATTTTTATACTTAGAAGTTTGTGAATCCGTTTTCTGCCAGATACGACCTGAGAAGGCAATGACCTTTCCCTGATCATTTGTAAGGGGAAACATAATGCGATTGTGAAAGGTGTCTACAAATTGATTGGCATCCGATAGATAAAACAGTCCTGAATCTAGGAAATCCTCTTCACGATACTGACCAGACAAACGTTGATACAGATAGTTTCGTTCTGGAGGTGCTAAACCAATCCGAAAATGCTTGAGCACTTCATCTGTCAAACCACGCTGATAGAGGTAATTTCTGGCCTCTTCCCCCATGGTCGTTGTCATGAGAATAGCATGATAAAATTTGGCAGCATCTTCGTGCATATCATAAAGAGCTTGGTGAGGCGAGGCTGGCTTCTGCTCACTATAAAGCGGTTTTTCAACCTCAATCCCAACACGCTGACCTAAGATTTGGACAGCCTCCATAAAGGGGACCCCTTGGTACTCCTCGATGAACTTAAAGACATCACCCGAGCGACCACAACCAAAACAGTGGTAAAACTGCTTATCCTCTACAACGTTGAAAGAAGGAGTTTTTTCACCATGAAAAGGACAGAGCCCTAGATAGTTCCGTCCTGCCTTTTGTAAAGAAATCACATCTCCTATGACTTCCACAATGTTGGCATTGTTTTTGATTTCTTCAATGACTTGTTTGTCAACCATACACAATACCTCCATGTTATCATAGTTTACTTTATATAGTATACTTTATTTCAGAAAAAAAGTAAACCATTTCATACACTTTCCGCAATTCTCTTTGCCTCATTTTTTTAGATTGCAATAGAAGATAAAAAACTCAGAAACACTTCCGTGCCTCTAAGTTTTGCTTAACAATTTTTGATAAAATAAAGCTCTCATCTATTCAAATAATTGATAGTAGTCTGAGATTTTCATTTTTGCTTTTTCTTCTTGTTTCAAATCTTGGATAATTCGTCCTTCTTTCATGACAATCAAACGATTGCCATATTTGAGAGCATCTTCCATATGATGGGTAATCATAAGAGCTGTCAGCTGGTCTTTCTTGACAAATTCATCCGTCAATTCCATGAGTGCGACACTGGTCTTTGGATCAAGAGCTGCAGTATGCTCATCTAACAAGAGTAATTCAGGACGCTTCAAGGTTGCCATCAAGAGACTCAAAGCCTGTCTTTGTCCACCTGATAAGAACTCAATCGGTGTATTCAAGTGTTTCTCAAGACCATTTCCTACTTTTTCAATAGTAGCCTGAAATTCATCCTTATAACTAGTCAAGCGTCTTGGGAAGAGTCCACGTTTTTCACCACGAAACTTGGCAATCAAGAGATTTTCAGCTACTGTCATACGAGGGGCTGTCCCCATCTTGGGATCTTGGAAAACACGAGAAAGATACTTAGCACGCTTCTCGGGTGAAAATTTGGTAACATCTTCACCCAAGATACGAATTGTCCCACTGGTTAGTGATAAGGTTCCCGCAATAGTGTTAAATAGAGTTGATTTACCAGCACCATTTCCACCTAAAATCGTGATAAAATCCTGTTCAAAAATTTCTAAGGAAACATCATTTAAAATAATCTTTTCTTCATCAAAGCCATTTTTAACGACTTTGGTTGCATTTTTTAATTCTACAATTGCTGTCATTTGCTTAACTTGGCTCCTTTCAAGATTGTTTGCTTAAATGTAGGAATCATGAGGCAGACTGCTAAAATCAAGGCACTGTATAAACGAAGGTAACTTGTATTAAAGCCAAGCGCGATAACTGCCCATACTAAGAATTGATAGGCAATAGAACCTACAACGATTGTAACCAAACGCTCTGCCAAGCTCAAACTCTTGAAGATAACTTCTCCAATAATCAAACTTGCAAGACCTACAACGATAACCCCGATTCCTCGAGACACATCAGCATAGCCTTCTTGCTGGGCAATGAGAGCTCCTGCAAGGGCAATCACACCATTTGATAAGACCAAGCCCATGAGCTCCATGCGTCCAGTATGAATTCCGAAACTTCTAGCCATATCAGGATTGTCACCTGTAGCAATATAGGCTTGTCCGAGTTTAGTGTCCAAGAAAAAGAGCATGAGAGCAATGACAAGACTGACAAAGATAAGACCTGTCAAGAGTTGGTTCAAGTCTGAATCAAAAGGCAATGCATCCTGAATTTGCTTGGTTCCAAGCAAACCTAAATTTGCACGTCCCATAATCAAGAGCATGATAGAGTGACAAGAAGTCATCACCAAAATCCCTGAGAGCAAAGTTGGAATCTTCCCTTTTGTATAAAGAAGTCCTGCTGCCATTCCAGCCAAACAACCTGCTCCAACAGCAATAAGTGTCGCTAAAAAGGGATTCACGCCTTTGGTTATCAAAGTGACAGCAACAGCTCCCCCAAGAGGGAAGGAACCCTCTGTCGTCATATCTGGAAAGTTTAAAATCCTAAATGTCATAAAGATTCCCAGACCAAGAATAGCCCAAACAAATCCTTGAGAAATAATAGATAATATCATCTGTTTCTTAACCTTTTCTATACGATTTCTTTTGTAAAAAATTGGAGGAGATGTCCCCAACTCCTCCATTGTAGATTATTCAATCACTTGTCCTGCTTCTTTGAGAACAGACTCAGGAATAGTAATACCTAACTCTTGTGCCAATTTTTTGTTGATCACTGACTTACCTGTTGAAAAGACATTGACTGGAGTATCAGCTGGTTTTGCACCTTTCAAAACTTGAGCAATCATTTTACCTGTTGCCACACCAAGGTCATGTTGGTCAACTACAACGGATGCCAAACCACCTGCTTCTACCATGGCAGTTGCACTTGGGTAGATTGGTTTTTTAGCTGATTGGTTGCTTGATACAACTGTTGAGAAGGCTGAAGCAATAGTGTTATCGATTGGAACCCAGATAGCATCAACCTTGCTAGTCATGACGTTGACTGTTGAAGCAATTTCATTTGTTGAAGGAACCGCAAATGTTTCCACTGTCAAACCTGCTTTTTCAGCATAAGCCTTAAATTCTTCTACCTGTGTTTTTGAATTGTCTTCGCTACTTGAGTAAAGGGCTCCGATTGTTTTCACATTTGGTGTTAGAGCCTTGATGAGTTCAACTTGTTGTTGAGCTGGATTATGGTCAGACACCCCTGTAATGTTGCCGCCTGGTTTTTTCAAATCTTTAACCAAGTTGGCACCGATTGGGTCTGTAATAGCAGCCATGATGACAGGTAGGTCTTTTGTTGCACTAGCCAACCCTTGAGCAGCTGGTGTTGCAATACCAACAACCAAGTCATTGCCATTTGCAACCAATTGTTTACTCATAGTCGCAACCTTACTTTGGTCGCCTTCTGAGTTCATAAAGTCAATTTTCAACTGATCATCTTTATAACCTTCTTCTGCAAGTCCATCTTGAATCCCTTTATAAATCAAGTCAAGAGATGGATGGCTCACAAACTGAAGGACACCAACTTTGGCAACTTTCTTTTCATTCTTAGCTTCTGGTTTATTCATTGAAGAGTAAATCAAACTTCCTGCTACTAAGACTGCTAGGGCAGCGATAATTCCAATTAAACGTTTATTTTTCATTCTATTTCTCCTTTTTAATTCCTTTAAAATACTTCACTTATCTGAACAAGCGACGCCATCGTTTTCTTTCCATACTAACCTCCATCAAAAAAGTCCTCACACAAAAAACTTGTGTGAGGACGTCGATGCGCGGTGCCACCTCAATTATAGGGAATTTCCCTATCGCTCTGTCTCGCAATAACGAGATGCACTGTAAGGTGTGCTCACCGAATTTTTATGATTTCAAATTCTAAATAACATCCAGCCCAATTTTCATCATCGCCACTTATCTGTTTTCAGCTACCACAGACTCTCTAAAAAGTTTGTATGATTACTTTTCTGAATGGTTAAATTATATCATTTTTCAACTACTTGTCAAGACTCTTTGAGAATTTTTTTGAAATATTCAAAAACTTCCCCTATGAAGAAGAGGAAGTTTGCTAGATATCAGCCTGAATTACGCAAGCCTGTCGCAATTCCGTTGATGGTTGTATGGATTAATTTTTCTTGATCGCTTGACAATTCTCCTCGACGTTGTCGTTTAATCAACTCCAACTGGATATAGTTGAGGATATTAAAGTATGGCATACGGTAATCCAAACTTGCTTTTAGATATGGATTTTCAGCTAATAATTCGTCATATCCTTCAATCTCTAGGATAACATTTTTAGTTAATTGCCATTCGTCTAAAATAGTATCATAAATAGCCTTCACTTGATCATCTTCACATAACTTAGCATATTCAAAAGCAATATTCATGTTCGATTTTGACAAAACCATGTCTACATTTGAAAGGAGAGATTGGAAGAAAGGCCAATTTTGGTACATATCTCGTAAGATAGAGATATTTTCTGGATTTTTATCGATAAATTCCTTGAAGCTTGATCCTACCCCATACCAGCCAGGGAACATAACACGACTTTGTGACCATGAGAAGACCCAAGGAATGGCACGCAAACCACCGATTTCTGTAATGGTCTTACGAGCAGCTGGACGAGAACCGATATTAAAGCTGGAAATAGCCTTAATAGGACTTGACTCAAAGAAATAATCATAAAAATGTTCATTCCCAAAAACTAAGTCTCGGTAAATATCATAACTACGGTCCACTACTTGATCCATAATAGCCTCATAGCGATTTGAGGTATTAGTATCACTCTTCCACTGAGTAATCATGCGGTTAATAGCTGCTGAAACCAACATTTCAAGGTTATAATAGGCAGCATCTTTGTTACCGTATTTATTGCCAATTACTTCTCCCTGCTCCGTCAAACGGATACGATCCTTAATAGACTTGAGCGGTTGAGAGGTAATAGCTTCGTAAGTTGGTCCACCACCACGACCGACAGTACCACCACGACCATGGAAGAAGGTAACCTTAACGCCAAATTCATCTCCAATAGCAGTCAATTGTTGTTGAGCCTTGTAGAGGGTCCAACATGATGATAAGTAACCACCATCTTTATTACTATCAGAATAGCCAAGCATGATTTCTTGATAATTATTGCGCGAAGCAATCCATTTTTTGGCAAGACCAAGAGAAAGGTATTCTCTCATGGTTTCTTCCGAGTGGTCCAAGTCCTCGATTGTTTCAAAGAGAGGAACGATTTGGACACGGGCTCTTTCTTTATCAACTAGTCCTACTTCTTTTAGTAAGATAGCCAATTCTAGCATGTCTGATACGCTGGTTGCATGTGAAATAATTGTCTGTCGAATAACATCATCACCCAACTTATCTTTCAAATTACGGGCAGCCTTAAAGATAGCCAATTCTTTTTCAAGTAACTCTGATTTTTCAACATGAGTAGCAGAAAGAATGCGTGGATCTTCTTCTAATTCTTTCAAGAGAAGCTGGCATTTTTCCTCTTCACTTAGTTCGCTGTAACGAGAATGGATTCCTGCTGATTTCAAGAGTTCGGCTACACAGGCCTCATGAACACTAGAATCTTGACGCATGTCAATAGATGCCAAATAGAAACCAAAAATTTCAACTGCTTGAATCAATTCAACAAAATCACCAGAAATCAGTGCTTCACCCTTATTTTCCAAGAGGGAATCACGGATAGTAACTAAGTCCTTATAAAAGTCATTGGCTGTTTCATAGCGAGCTCCAACTTCTTTATCTTCAATAAGATAGGCTTTTGTTGCTTGGATTTTTGATTGAATATCAAACAAAGCGCGACGATACAGCTCTTTTTCACGATAAATTGAGTTATCCTTAGATTGACGAGCCATTTCTCTGACTTGCTTGCTGACATTGACAATACTAGTTGAGAGAGAGAACTCACGATAAAGTTGGTAAATCTTTTCATCGTAGTAGTTCATGATGACTTCACACTGGCTCATGGCAGATTTCTTCAAGGTATCTGCTGTAACAAAGGGATTCCCATCACGGTCTCCACCAATCCACATTCCCATGGTAATTGGTTTAGGATGTTTCAACTCTAAACCGTGTTTTTTAGCCAGACGCTTGTACTCAGCAGTCAAATGAGGAACTGCCTTCAGGAATGAACTATTGTAGTATTCCATAACATTCGTGATTTCATTGGTCACTTTCAATTTCTTTTCACGAATCATATCTGTTTGCATGATAATCTCAATATAACGACGGAGATCATTATGCCATTTTTCCTTATTAATCAAGCCTAATTTCACATCACGGTACTTACGTAAGAGGGTATGGATATGGTTAGTCAAATCCAGCATACTCTTACGTTGCACTTGTGTTGGATGGGCTGTCAAAACAGGGACAACATTCAAGTGTTCTAAAATTTCAACCGCATTTTCTTTTTCTGCAACCATTTTGATTGTTGCTGACAATTTACCAAGATAATCTTGATCGATATTATTTTGGTGGTTGATTTCATAGGCCAAGTCCACATCTTCTGAAATATTAATCAAGAGCGGCAAGATAGAGAAATAGCGTGAAATATAAGCCATTTCATCATTTGTCAGACTAGTAACTAATTGGTTCAAGCCTTGATAATCTTCTTGAGTTGATAATTCTTTCAACTGCATGATTTTTTCAAAAGTCTCTGGGGCAAGCATATTTTTAGTGATATCTTCTAACAATTCTGTTAAAATCAATACTTCTTCTTGCACGACAGCTTTATTACTATAGTTTTCTAATTTTTGAAGAGACATAGGTAATCCTTTCCACTATCAACTCTACATATAGTGTGATGAGTGAGCTTCTAACTCCTCATATAATTGGGTACGTTTTTCACTGGCATCAATATTTAAGACAAAGGCAATGGCTACAGACAGGACTAGGAGACTATTCCCTCCTTGCGATAAGAAGGGGAAGGTTACTCCCGTTGAAGGAATAATACCAGAGATTCCACCGATATTAACAAAGACCTGTACCAACATCATCCCCCCAACTCCAATCGCCATCATGGAATTAAATGGATTCTTAGCACGAATACCGACTAGGATAATTCGCAAAATTAGGAAAAAGACAAGTGCTAATATCAAGCTGGCTCCCACAAATCCAAACTCTTCAATGACAATTGAAAATACAAAGTCTGTATGGGCTTCTGGTAAATAGCCACGTTTTTCGATTGAGTTCCCTAAACCTAGACCAAACCAGCCACCATTCACCATGGCAAAATAGGAATTTGCGAGTTGGTGACCAGCTCCTGCCAAATCAGCAAAGGGATTAAAATAGGCGCTGAAACGTTTAGCCACATATCCAAATACTGGAACTTTTGAAAACTTATCAACCCCTATCATATCAATAGCTGTTAAGGAAAGGGCTGAAACTCCAAACAAAAGACCGATAAAGGCTATAAACCAACGATGAGCAATCCCACTGACTGTATACATAATCATGGCAACCAAAGCTAGGATAGTAGCATTCCCCAAATCTGGGAAAATAGCCAGACTTCCTATCATTACCAAGAGGACAAAGCGCCAATCATTAAAAGCACGAGGAATCCATTGATTTTGAGTTAAAACTTGGAAATCATAAACAGCAATTTCATCCTGTTGTTTTGAAAAGCGTTGAGCCAGGTACCAGACGATAATAATCTTCAAATACTCAGCTGGCTGAATGGTCAAAGGTCCTACTGAAATCCAACCATAGGCTCCATTGACTGGCGTACCAATTATACGAGCCAGAGCTAAGAGAATTAGCTCAATAAACATAACAATAAATAAAAGTCGTTCTTTTCTTAAAAAATTTAGTTTCAGCTTATATATCAAGGCAATCAATATTAAACTAAACACCCAAAACATTCCCTGACTTCGAACCAATTGCAGGGCACTTTTACCTTCTTCGATTAGAATGGCACTGGTTGTAGAATAGACTACAATCAAGCCCAAAATAGATAAAAGTAAGTAAGGAACTAGGATAGAATAGTTTAATAGGTGCCTCTTACTAATCTTCATAGTATCACCAATCTAATGAGAACAAAAGAAATTATTCCCAAATTCCGTTTATTTTCTAGTTTTGATTGCTATTATACCATTTTTTCCGAAAGAAAAAAACTCTTATCCTTAAGATAGAAGATTTTCTCATAAGAAAAAAGAGCACTTGGCTCTTTTCTGTTTTATTCTTTTGATGAACTACTTGAGCTTGAATCTCCACCACCAATATATTGGGTAAAGATATTTTGGAAGGCTTGGTCTTTGACCTTGATATTAGCTGCTTGCAATTCTTTTCCGATAATACTTTGAACAAATGTTGCGTCGTTCTGTTTTTTAGTTAAGATAACAGTTTTTAATTTTTCTTTGTAGTCATCAATATTAGATGATTTTTCTGTTTTCTTAGTGAGTTTTACAATGTAATATTGGCTGCTGTAGGCTTGTGTGCCAGCGGCTGTAATCACATCAGAAATCCCATTTACATCTAGAGCAAATGCCGCTTTCTTAACTTGTTCTGGTACTTCTGTTGAAGCAGAGTCAAAGGTGATTTCTCCACCGTTCGCTTTGGTTTTCTCATCAGTTGAGTTATCTTTGGCTAATTGAGCAAAGTCTGCACCACTTGCCTTAGCTTTTTCGAGGACTTCTTTCGCTTTATCCTCATTATCAAGACGAATGATTTGAGCCGTTACATCTGGAGTGTATTCATCAAAGGACTTCTTATAAGCATCATCTGTCAATTCAGCCTCTGCTGCCTTCTTAACTGCCAACTCAACCAATTTACTTGTACGAATTTGAGCTTTACGCGTTTCAAGAGTCATGCCTGCTTGTGACAAGACACGTTGGTAGTTTTCTCCATATTGTTTCTCTTCTTCTGCAATCGTGTCATTGACTTCTTTATCATCTACTTCTGAACCGTATTGTTTCTCAAATACTTTTTGGATGGTCAAGTTCAACAACACTTGTTGAGCTGAAGGATTGCTTTTCACTTGCTCATAAAATTGATGTTCTGTGATGACATCCCCTTTCATGCTGATAAGGTCTGCTCCTTCTGAACCTTTGGAACAAGCTGCTAAAGTTGCTACTGATAATAGTGTAATGGCACCTGCCAATAGTTTTTTCTTCATGTCTACTCCTTTGAGATAAGTGTTACCCTATCTATTTTACTATATTTTCTTAAATTTTTCTGAAAATCATTCGCTGTCAGGCAATTGAACATCTGCTACATTTTTACGAAGCATGAGAATACCGTCTCCCAGAGGGATTAATGTTGCGGTGAGTCCTGGATTGTCTAAGGTTGCGTCAAATAGTCTTTGAAGGCCCCGATAAATAGTTCGCTGACCACGACGGACTTCCATAATGTCCTTGGCAACATCACCACCTTGGAAAATATCATCCAAGACAATCACACCACCGACTTCCAAGTGTTTGAGGATTTCTGGTAGAAAGACGATGTATTTAGACTTAGCAGAATCCATAAAGACGAAATCATAGGACTCTGTCAGGGTTGATAAGACATCTACCGCATCTCCTTCTAGGAGTGTGATTTGTTTGCGACTGTCAAACTGGGCAAAATTTTCCTTAGCAAAACCAATCATCTCTGGATTGCGGTCAATGGTTGTAATCTTGGCATTTGGCGCATGTTCCGCCATCAAGAGAGCTGAGAAACCGATAGCCGTCCCAATTTCCAGAATATTTTTAGGCTGCATGGTTTCCATGAAAAAACGGAAGTAAGCAACTGTTTCATGGGGAATGATGGGAATATTTTCCTTACGAGCAAAGTCTTCCAATTCTTTCAGGGAACCTGTGACTTGCTTTTGACGCTTGCGCATCAAGTTCACAATTTCTTCCTTGACAACAGGACGACGCATGTTATGGTTGGCGTTTTTACTATACGATTCAACCATTTTATGCCAATCCCAATTTTTCAACAAGGGCTTCAAACTCATTTAAACGACGTTCAAAGACTGCAAAGGCATCGTTGAGGTAATCTTCCTTCTCCATATCAACACCAGCTTTTCTCATGACATTGAGTGGGTAGTCAGACTTTCCTGCCTTGAGGTAGTCGATATAGCGGTCACGGTCTTCTTGACTACCATGGACAATCTTTTCAGCCAAGGCTGAGGCTGCTGCAAAGCCTGTTGAATATTGATATACATAGTAATTATAGTAGAAGTGTGGAATGCGAGCCCACTCGTATTGGATTTCAGGATTGTCTTCCTTGCTCAAACCATAATACTCTTGGTTCAAGTCTGCGTAGAGTTTATTTAGGAAATCGCTTGTCAAGACTTCACCATTTTGGTCCGCTTGGTGAATGGCGTGTTCAAACTCAGCAAATTGAGTTTGGCGGAAAACTGTTCCACGGAAACCATCTAGGAAGTTATTGAGGATAGCAAAGCGCGTTGCGTCGTCTTCCACTTCTTCCAATAATTTCTCCGTCAAGATATTTTCATTGGTTGTTGAAGCAATCTCAGCCAAGAAGATAGAGTAATCTCCGTAAACATAAGGTTGCGTTTCACGAGTATAGCTAGAATGCATACTGTGACCAGTCTCATGGACAAGGGTAAAGAGATTGTCTAGATTGTCCTGCCAGTTAAGGAGCATAAAGGCATTGGTATCGTAAGAACCGCCAGAGTAGGCACCTGAACGCTTACCTTGGTTTTCGTAAACATCAATCCAACGCTCGCTGAAGGCACGTTTAACACGGCTCAAATAATCCTCACCCAAGACTGACAAGGCTTCTTCTGCCTTTTTCAAGGCTTCTTGGTAGGTGAAACTGTATTCAACAGATGAAAGTGGTGTGTAGACATCGTACATCTTGAGGTCTGAAATCCCCAAAATCTTTGAACGAAGCTCAAGGTATCGATGCAAGAGTGGCAAGTGCTTGCGAACTGCTGCCACCAAATTGTCATAAACACTCTCTGGAACAAAATTGGCCGCTAGGGCTGCATGACGAGCACTCTTGTAGTTGCGAACTTTTGCTCGGTAGTTTTGCACCTTAACATTGGTTTGCAAGGTTTTGGCATAGGTATGTTGAAATTGTTCATAAGTTGCATAAAGGGCTTGATAGGCACCACGACGCACCTCACGATTTTTAGACTCCATCAAACGCATATAAACGCCATGTGATAATTGTACTTCGTTACCATCTTCATCTTTAACAAATGGAAAGACGATATCTGCATTATCTAAAATAGCAAAGGTTTCACTCGCCGAACCAAAGATTTCTCCAGCTCCAGCCAATAATTCTTCTTCACGTTGTGAGAGAACGTGATCCTTGCCTTGCAAAAGCTTGTCAAAATAGTGTTGATAAACCTGCAATTTTGGTTGAGTCTCTAAAAAGTCAGCATACTGTTTTTCACTAATTTCCATAAATTCAGGCTCATAGAATGAAAAGGCTTGGTCTAGCTGGCTGTAGAGAGTCATTGCCTTGGCGTAGTACTCTTGATACTTGGCTTCACGTGTGTCTTGGTCATTTTTCATATGAGCATAAACGTAAAGCTTCTCCATCTGGCGTTCCATCTCAAGAGAAAATTCAGTAATTTCGAGTAGGCTATCCGCACTATCCAAGAGATGGCCTTCATACTGGGCTACTGTCTCCAATTTTTCTGTTAAATCTTTTAAGGCTTCTTCCCAAGCCTGGTCAGTTAGGTAAATCGTTGATAGATCCCATGTATCTTTTTCATTTATTTCATGTCTTTGTAATACCATTAGATTCCTCCATCCTTTCTATTCTACCATATTTTTCAAGAAATATTGCTGATAAAAGGCTGGTGGATAAAGCTTTTGCCAATCATTTTGAGGATTTTCTTGATAATAGGTTTGAAAATACTGATAATAGCTGGTTAAGTCCTTCTCAATTTGGCAAAACTCACCTACTAATGGTCGAATTTGTGGATACCATTCTTTTAGCCCATAAGTCAGGAGATTTTCGCCCTTTTGATAGGCTTCTGCTTGTTCTTTCATCCAAAAAGGATTTTGATAATAAAGCTGTTGTCGAATATAGCGACAGATGTCCTTGTCCTGAGAAACACTAAAACTAGATATTTTTTGTTTCTTATAGGGAAGACGTAATATTTCCAGTAAGCTATCTTGACCATAGGGAAATTCCTTGATTTGATAATGGAGTTTACCATGTAGGTCTTGATGAATCAGGTATTTGAGTCTTAAAACTTGTTTTTCCTTATCTACTTCCCAAATATAAAAGCCCATGTTTTGACTGAAATAAAGAAAACCTTGTTGCAGACGAGTCAAACGCTCCTTGAGCCACAGTTTTTGACCCAGCAACCACAGTACTTGGTAACCATGACTACGATAGCCCTCACTACGCTCTTTAAGAACTTTTTGAGGTAAGGGACTACACTGAACTTCTAGAGCTAGATTGCCATTTACAAATACATCTGCAATCTGTTTAAGATCTGGAAGCGGGTACTCTAATTGTACCTCTGCCTCTTTTTTCAACCAGTGATAGAGGGATTCCTTATTTGCCAAGTGTTCTGGACTTTCATTTTCAAATGAAAAATCACAGTCTTTTAAAGATTTATGGGCAAAATGGGTCCGTACACTTGGTCCTTGACGCAAACGGAGCTGACCTCCACAAGCTGGGCAGGTATATTCTTGATTTTCCAACTTATCCTCTAACACATTTACCAGCTGTCCCCTAGCATCTCTCGCAACAAACATGATTTCCCTCCTTTTCTATATTATTCGTAAAAAAGAAAAAAGGTTAGGAATTTCCTAATCTTCATGTGTGTTTATTTGATTTTCTTAGCTAGCATGGTCGCAAAACGTAGTTGAATACGATTGCCATTTTCATCGCGACGGTGTAAATGGCCTGGATTTTCATTGTACTTGACCAATTCCCAGTCCTTGTAATAGTCTGCCAATTCTCCCTCTTTAAATGTGAATGGGAAGTTCACTGAGCAAGGATAATCCTCCGTGTCCATAGCACAGACGATAAGGTTGTAGCCACCAACAGTGGTTTGCTCCTGCATATTTTTGATAATTGCAGGAATGCGGTCTGCTTGCAGAAACATGAGAACAACTGTTGAAACAATAAAATCATACTCTTGCCCAATACTGGCTGAATTGATATCGTAAAGACCAACAGGCATATCCAAATCTTCCTGTTCCACAATGCTTTGCAAGATTTCAAGAGCCAGTTCATTTTGATCTACAGCTGTCACATCAAATCCTTGCTGGGCCAAAAAAAGGGAATTACGGCCCTGACCACAACCCAAATCCAAGGCTTTACCCGGTTTCACCGTCTGCATAGCCTCTAGAACTTCTGAATGAACAGGATTGGTATTGTATTTCTTAGGAAAATAGTCCTCAGGTTTACAATAAAATTCCAAATACCATTCCACATCATCTGTGGCAGCTTCTACTCGGTGCCATGCTTGAGGTTGCGCCATGGGATTATCTGCTCCTGCTTCAAAGAGGTGTTCAGCTAGAACTTCTCCTTCTTCGGTCAATTCAATAAACTTGAGGGCTCCTTTTACTACAGTTATCTTGCCCCAAGTTCCAACCTTGGTATTGTGTTTCTGCTGAACAGCTTCAGGCATAGTTTCTTTATTCCACAAGGGCATACGTTTATAGGCAACTAATTTTTCCATTTCCAATTCCTCTTTTTATCGCTGATTAACAGCTTTCATAACACGCGCGATGTCGCGGTTTTGTTCACGACGCTTGATAGACTCCCGTTTGTCGTAGTCATGCTTCCCTTTAGCTAGACCTAAAAGGAGCTTGGCATAGCCATCTTTGATATAGACCTTAAGGGGAACCAGCGTCATTCCTGTCCCTTTGGTCTCTTGTTCCAACTTTTGGATTTGTTTCTTATGGAGCAAGAGTTTTCGACGACGTTCTGGTTCTTGATTCCAGATATTGCCCTCTTCGTAAGGAGCGATGTGAACATTGCTCAACCAGACTTCTCCATTTTTTACTTGGGCAAAGCCGTCCTTGAGATTGATTCGAGCAGCTCGTACGCTCTTGATTTCAGTCCCAGTCAGGACCATTCCTGCCTCTAGCGTATCTACGATTGTATAGTCGTGGCGCGCCTTTTTATTTTGTGCGACGACCTTTCCCTCGCCCTTTGCCATGTTTGGCTCCTTTCTTAGCTACTTCCTTGTAAAAGGGTTTCTTTCCTTTTTTCTTCTTGTCTTTTTGTGAATGCTTGCGCTTATCATTTGAGTGCCCTGATTTTCTCTTGTCTTCCTTCTTATCTGAACGACGACTGGAACCACGCCCTCTGTCACTACGACTAGACTGTTTCAAGCCTTTTTCAATCACATCAAACTCACTTGGAATGTAAGAGAAATCAATTTCACCTGTCATCTTGTCAGCTCTTTCAACGCGAATGCGAATCTGCTGACCTACACGGAATGTTGTACCCGATTTCTCCCCACGAAGGGTCAAATCACGCTCATTGAAATGATAAAATTCAGGCAAATTGGTGATATGAATCAAGCCTTCAACCGTATTTGGTAATTCAACAAAAAGACCGAATTTGACAATACTTGATACAACCGCATCGTATTCTTCACCTACGTATTCTTCCATGTACTCAGCCTTTTTCATGGCTTCGACTTCACGCTCGGCCTCGATAGCACGACGCTCACGGTTGGAAGACTGGGTCGCAATCTCTGGAATCACTTGCTCAAAATACTCTGCTATTTCCTTAGAACGGCCGTAATCCCGAATCATACGGTGAACAAGAAGGTCTGGATAACGACGAATCGGACTAGTAAAGTGAGTGTAATAGTCAGCAGCAAGTCCATAGTGGCCGTGATTGTGCTCAGAATAGCGAGCCTGCTGCATGGAGCGAAGAAGCATCATGGACAATACATCCGCATAAGGTTCTCCCTCAACAGTACGCATGATGTCTTGAAGGGCCTCCTGACTAATCTCACTAGCAGTCCCATAAATCCGCAAGCCAAAGCTCGAAGCATAATCAATAAACTTCTGAACTTTTTCAGCCTTGGGCTCCTCGTGAATCCGATAAATAAAAGGTAGGTCCAGCTTACTAAAATGCTCAGCCACTGTTTCGTTGGCCATCAACATGAAGGACTCAATCATGCGCTCGGCAACACCACGCTGACGAAGAACGATATCAACAGGCTTACCTTGTTTATCCACTAAAATCTTCGCTTCATTGGTATCAAAATTGAGGGCTCCACGTTTCACACGCATGTTTTCTAGCCTTTCATGAAGCTTGGCCATAAGTTCTATACTAGGAACAATTTTCTGATACTCTTGTCTCTTTTCCTCGTCGCCAGCTAGGATGTCATTGACATCGCTGTAGGTCATACGAAAGCTTGTCTTGATAACCGTTTGTGTAATGGTGTAATTGACCACACGACCATGTTTATCAATTTCCATAATAGCAGATTGGGTCAGACGGTCAACTTGAGGATTGAGGGAGCAGATGCCATTCGACAGTCTTTCTGGAAGCATTGGCACCACACGGTCTGTCACATAGACAGAAGTCGCACGATTAAGGGCTTCCTTATCAAGGGCAGAACCCTCAGTCACATAGTAGGAAACGTCTGCGATGTGAACTCCAAGCTCCAGATTGCCATTTTTCAAAGCCTTGATATGCACCGCATCGTCCAAGTCCTTGGCATCAGCACCATCAATGGTAAAGGTAATCTCATCTCTCAAATCCAGACGGCCTTCTATATCCTTTTGAGACGGAGCATCAGGAACACTTTCTGCTTCCTTAATAACAGCCTCTGGAAACTCGGATACAATGTCCATAGACTCCAAAACCTCAAGGACATCAATCCCAACATCCGTCGAGTGCCCCACCACATCAAGGACACTAGCGACAAAGAAATCATGTTTCTTGCTTGGGTATTTGTCAATAAAGACCTTGAAAACTTCGGTTCCTTCTAGTTTAAGAGCTGGTTTCTTAACATAAATTGGTTGGCTGATTTTCTGGTTTTTCGAACGGATGTATCCAGCATACTTAGGTTTTTCCTGATCTAGTACGATTTGACCGACTACGGTTGTCAGACTGTGTTCTAAGATATCAATAATTTTGGCTTCTGCTGCTGTTCCCTTATTGCGGTCAGCGATTTTCTTGATGACGACCTCAACGGTATCGCCATCAATAGCATAGTTGACATCGTTTTTTCCTACAAAAAGGTCGTCCTCTTCCCCTTCTAGACTAACAAAACCAAAGCCATTTTTATGGGCATGAAAAATCCCCTTGAGAGTAATCTCATGTTTTTTCTTGGCTTCCAAGGTCAGACTCCCATCTTCTTCAAAGCGAATCTGGTGCTTTCTTTCCATTAGGGACAAGGTTTTAATCAACTCACGAAAATCCTTGGACCCATCTTTTCCCAAAGCCTGAGCCAAGTCATTGACCGTCACCTTTCCCTTATCTTGCAAATATTCTTTTATTCTATCTTTCATATTTTCTTTCTAGATTTTTAATTTTCTTTTACTGTAAAATCTTCTCAAACATCCTTTAATACTCAATAAAAATCAAAGAGCAAACTAGAAAGCTAGGCGCAGGTTGCTCAAAACACCATTTTGAGGTTGCAGATGGAAGCTGACGTGGTTTGAAGAGATTTTTGAAGAGTATAAAAATAAAAAGAGGCAAAGACCTAGTCCTGCCCATTATTTTCTTATCTACTTGATAATACCGTCAATGCTAAGGCAATGGCTAGCCAGAAAAAGACTAAAATCCCTGTCAAACGTTGCATCACGGCTTCAAAACCACGCGCTTTACTGCGTTCAAACAAATCACCTGCACTGGCATCAAATACATTGCTAGATTGGTTTTTAGTGGGTTGCATGAAAATCGCAATCACAATCACAACAGATAATACTAATAAAATGGTTAATAATAGGTTATACATATCAAACTCCTTAAAATCCCTATTATTTTACCATAAAATCTACTTAGATTCAAGATGTAGGGTTACTTTTCTTTCCTTGGGACAATACTTTAAAACCTCAATCTTATCTGGATGGGTTTTTGAATTTTTACTGGTTAGGTAATTGATACTGCCACAAGAGGAGCATTTGAGATTAATTTTTACTCGCACTAGATTTCCTTTACTTTTAATAATGTTCGAAATTGAAGCAGGTTAAAGAGACAACTAAAGGCAACACAAAGGCTTGTCGCATAAAAGACAGCATGGTAGCCAAATTGACCTGCTACTGCGGAACCTGCCATAGGACCAACGACACCTCCCAAATAAAAGAATACCTGATTGAAGGCAAAGACCCTCGAAATGCCGGCTTTGGGAGTCATTTTGCTGAGTAGGGCATTAACCCCAGGGATCAAGGCACCGGTTCCCAGGCCAAAGAGGAAACGATAGAGTCCCAGTTGGAGGGGACTAGAGGCATTGGCACAGAGAAGATAGATGATAACTGAATAAAACTGGGCGACAACCAAGAGACGATGATTGCCCACCTTATCACCTAGCTTACCCATGACTCCTGCACTCATCATGCTGGAAAAGCCCATACTGGATACAATCAAACCAGAGACAAAAAGAAGATTCTCTGTCTGCCCTAAGTCACGCACATAAAGAGCTAAGATAGGGCCAATTGATTGGGCTGAAAATTGGATGACAAAACTGGTTAGAAAGAGATTAACTAAGAGATAGGGATATTTAAGTGATGAAAATAATTCCTTTGTTGGGATGGCCTTTTCCTTGACTACTGGTTTAAAATCTTCCTTAATAAAGCAAATAGTCAAAATAGCAGCTAAGAATAGAAAACTACCAACCAGTAAGAAAACAGTACGAATGCCAAATAATTCTGCGATAAAGCCACCAATAAAGGGACCAGTTAGAGTACCTGCAACTACTCCAGTAGACAAAGTACCTAAGGCAGAGCCTGATTTCTCCTTGGGAACCTGACTGGCTATCAAGGCCGTTGCATTGGGAACAAAACCTGCAAATACACCGTTTAATAAACGAAGAAAGATTAACCAATAGATACTTGGGACAAAGGCCAAGCCTCCCATAGTGATGGTCATGGCAAGCCCAGCCCGAATCATCATGGGTTTTCGACCGTATTTATCGGCAAGGATTCCCCAGATAGGAGAGAAGAGCGCCGCGGAAATAGCAGAGACAGAAATAGCTAAACCTGCATAAAAAGCAGCTTGATCACTCCCTACACCCAGATTTTCCACGAAGATGGGCATAAAGGGCACAACTAAGGAAATACTGGCTCCTGTCAGAAAATTACCAAACCAGGCAATGCGCAGATTATCCTTCCAGTTAATCTCTGTCATCTTAGCTACCTCCCTCAAGAAGGATACGCACCTGAGTAAGAAGATGATCCTGATTTCCATTGTTGTCTAGAACATGGCTGGCCAAATCTTTCTTTTCTTCTAAAGGCCACTGGGCTGCCAGACGAGACTTAGCTTCATTCTGGGATAGATGATTCCTTTTCATTAAACGTTCTACTTGGATATTTCGATCCACATAGACCAACCACGTCTCATCAAACCAAGCGCTGTAGGCCTGCTCAAAAAGTAGGGGAATATCCATGAAGAAAATCTCTTCTGTCGGAGCCAACTGATCTCTCAACGTAGCTAGTTCCTCACGGATAATCTCTCCTTGGATTCGCTTAGACCATTCTTGTTCTTGAGGATTTGAAAAGATGAGCCTAGCTAGGAGAGGGCGATTGAGTTCTCCATTTTCAAGGATGATTTCTTGCCCAAAATGCTGGACTAGAGCCTCAAATAGACGACCATCAGGTTTCTGTAGTTGGTGGACGACTGCGTCAGCATCCACCACTTGAAAGCCTTGTTTTCTTAGAAAATTTGTCACAGTTGACTTACCCGAGGCAATTCCTCCTGTGATTCCAATGATTTTTCCCATCAGTCCCTCCTTTGACACTGAGGGCAAAAGTGGGTTCCACGTCCGCCTAGTTGGATTTTCTCAATGATGGTGCCACAGCGTACACATTCTTGACCAGCCTTGTCATAGACCTGATGAAAATCCTGCATGGTTCCGTCTTCCCCAAAGGCATTGGTATAAGTCCGAATGGTGGAGCCACCTTTTTCAACAGCCTGGCCCAATACAGCAATGGTCTGGTCATGAATGGCTGACGCTTCTTCTGCTGTCAAAGTTTGGGAAGGTCTAGCTGGATGAACCTGAGCTCGCCATAGGACCTCATCTACATAGATATTACCAAGGCCAGCTACCAAGGTTTGGTCTAGGAGATGGGATTTGATAGGCTTTTTGGACTTAGCGAGGGCATTTTTAAAGACCTGCAAATCAAAATCCTGCTCTCTTGGCTCAGGACCTAGTTTTTTAGAAATAAAGTAGGCTTCCAAAAGATCAGGGGGCAAGAGTTCCATGGTTCCAAACTTTCGTACATCCTCATAAACAAGCGTGCCACCGTCCTCAAACTGGAAGAAAACATGGGCATGCTTGCGTTCAGGTGCTTGGTCTGGATAGTAAAAATACTTGCCCTCCATCCGCAGATGGGAAATCAAGACCTTGTCTGTCAGGTAAAAAAGCAAGTATTTGCCACGACGTCCCATGGACTCAATTAACTGTCCAGGCACTTCCTTTTGAAACTCGTCCAGATCTGTCTTAATCATCTTGGGATAGCGAATATCAATGCTAGAAATCTTTTTGCCCAAAATCAATTTTTCTAAGCCACGTCGAACGGTTTCAACCTCAGGTAATTCAGGCATAAGTCCTCCTTCTGTAAAAACAAGAAGCAGGCATGTGCCCACCTCTACTTAGTATTCTTTTTCATTATAGCCAAAGTCAGCCAAATCTAGCTTTTTATCGCGCCAGTTTTTCTTGACCTTGACCCAGGTTTCTAGGAAGACCTTGTCTCCTAGCATGAGTTCAATATCACGACGGGCCATACTACCAATTTTCTTAAGCATAGCGCCACCTTTACCGATGATAATCCCTTTCTGACTATCGCGCTCCACCATGATGGTTGCACGAATGTGAACCTTGTCTGTTTCTTCGTCTCGTTTCATAGAATCAACCACTACTGCGACAGAATGCGGAATCTCTTCACGCGTTAGGTGCAAGACTTTCTCACGAACCATTTCTGAAACCAAGAAACGTTCTGGATGGTCTGTGATTTGATCAGACGGGAAATACTGGAATCCTTCGTCCAGATTTTCACTCAAAATATCCACTAGACGAGACACGTTATTCCCCTGAAGGGCTGAGATTGGAACGATTTCCTTGAAGTCCATCTGATTACGGAAATCATCAATCTGAGACAAAAGCTGGTCTGGGTGAACCTTATCAATCTTGTTCACCACCAAAATGACAGGGACCTTGGCTGCCTTGAGACGCTCAATAATCATGTCATCCCCCTTACCACGCGCTTCATCAGCGGGCACCATGAAAAGAACAGTATCCACTTCACGAAGGGTACTATAGGCAGATTCGACCATGAAATCTCCTAGAGCCGTTTTAGGCTTGTGAATCCCTGGCGTGTCGATAAAGACAATTTGCTCCTTATCAGTCGTGTAAATTCCCATGATTTTATTGCGCGTTGTCTGCGCCTTGTCACTCATGATGGCAATCTTTTGCCCCATAACGTGATTTAAAAAGGTTGACTTCCCAACATTGGGACGTCCTAAAATGGCTACAAAGCCTGATTTAAAAGTCATAATTTCCTCTTACTGTTTAAAATAATAAATCCCAGATTCGTGGGAGAAAAATCAATGCACCTGTTAAGGCTGCGAAAAGAGAGACCACTAATACCGCGCCAGCCGCCATATCCTTGGCATTTTTAGCTAGCATAGAAAAGTGATAGTGACTGGCCAAATCCACCACGTTTTCAATAGCAGAATTGATAATTTCAAAAGCTACTACCAAGAAAATGCTCAATAGGAGAAAGAGCCATTCGATTCGTGACACCTGAAAAACAAAACCTGCAAGAACAACTACAAGAGCCGTCACTGCATGTTTTCGCATATTGCGTTCTTCCTTGATAGCAGTAAAAATTCCTGTAAGGGCAAATTCTAAACTGGATATCAGGTCACGATTTTTCCATTTCCGTTTATTGTCTTGTGAGTCCATAGGCTGTCAAAATTTCTTCTTGTAAACCGAACATCTCCGCTTCTTCTTCCGGAGTGTAGTGATCATAGCCGTTGATATGTAAAAAGCCGTGTACTGCCAAGAAGCCCATCTCACGCTCAAAGCTGTGACCGTATTCCTCGGCCTGCTCATGAGCCTTATCGATAGAGATGAACAATTCCCCAATATAGGCATCAAACTCAGACATCATCTCTGCCAATTCTGGATTTTCAAGTAAATCCTCTTCGTCAAAGGCAATTTCCAACTCTGGCTTATATTCAAGGCTGATGACATCTGTCGGACGGTCTGTGTCACGATACTCCAGATTGAGTTCATGACTACGTTCATTAGTCACAAAGGTAACTGCCATTTCCTTGTCTTCTTTTCCTAATTTTTGGGCTGCAAATTCCAAAATTTCTTGGGTTTGTTGCAACATTTCTTTTGAAACTTGACCAGTTTCATCTACCATTTCAATATACATGTGCTTCTCGTTTCTCTTTACTTGGCTTTATTATACCACATTTCCATGATTTTATTCTACCTTTTTGATATAATACTATGGAATACAATCACAAGGAGAGAACGATGTCATTTGACGGATTTTTTTTACACCACATGGTTGAGGAATTGCGAAGAGAGTTAGTGAACGGTCGCATTCAGAAAATCAATCAGCCTTTTGAACAAGAGTTGGTCTTGCAAATCCGCAGCAATCGCCAAAGTCATCGCCTGCTCCTTTCTGCCCATCCAGTTTTTGGACGCATTCAGCTGACCCAAACGACTTTTGAAAATCCAGCCCAACCTTCCACTTTTATCATGGTTTTGAGAAAGTATTTGCAGGGGGCCCTGATTGAGTCGATTGAGCAAGTGGAAAATGACCGTATTGTGGAAATCACGGTTTCCAATAAAAACGAGATTGGGGACCATATTCAGGCTACCTTGATTATCGAAATCATGGGGAAACACAGTAATATTCTACTGGTTGATAAAAGTAGCCACAAAATCCTCGAAGTCATTAAACACGTCGGCTTTTCACAAAATAGCTACCGCACCTTACTTCCAGGATCGACCTATATCGCTCCGCCAAGTACGGAATCTCTCAATCCTTTTACTATCAAGGATGAAAAGCTCTTTGAAATCCTACAAACACAGGAAACGACAGCTAAAAACCTTCAAAGCCTCTTTCAAGGTCTGGGACGCGATACGGCAAATGAATTGGAAAACATTCTGGTTAGTGATAAACTATCTACTTTCCGAAACTTTTTCAATCAAGAAACCAAGCCATGCTTGACAGAGACTTCCTTCAGTCCAGTTCCTTTTGCAAATCAGGTGGGAGAGCCTTTTGCAAATCTTTCTGATTTGTTGGACACCTACTATAAGGATAAGGCTGAGCGCGACCGTGTCAAACAGCAAGCCAGTGAACTCATTCGTCGTGTTGAAAATGAACTTCAGAAAAATCGTCATAAGCTTAAAAAACAAGAAAAAGAGTTACTGGCGACAGACAACGCTGAAGAATTTCGCCAAAAAGGAGAATTGCTGACAACCTTCCTCCACCAAGTGCCTAACGACCAAGACCAGGTTATCCTAGACAACTACTACACCAACCAACCTATCACGATTGCGCTTGATAAGGCTCTGACTCCCAACCAGAATGCCCAACGCTATTTTAAACGGTACCAGAAACTCAAAGAAGCTGTCAAATACTTGACTGATCTGATTGAGGAAACCAAGGCAACTATTCTCTATTTGGAAAGTGTGGAAACCGTCCTCAACCAAGCTGGACTGGAAGAAATCGCTGAAATCCGTGAAGAATTGATTCAAACAGGTTTTATCCGCAGAAGACAACGGGAGAAAATCCAGAAACGCAAAAAGCCAGAACAATATCTAGCAAGCGATGGCAAAACCATCATCTATGTAGGACGCAATAACCTGCAAAACGAGGAGCTGACCTTTAAAATGGCCCGCAAGGAGGAACTTTGGTTCCATGCCAAGGACATTCCTGGAAGCCATGTTGTCATCTCAGGCAATCTTGACCCATCTGATGAAGTCAAGACAGACGCGGCAGAACTAGCCGCCTACTTCTCTCAAGGTCGCCTGTCAAATCTGGTCCAGGTAGATATGATTGAAATCAAGAAACTCAACAAACCAACTGGTGGAAAACCCGGCTTTGTCACCTACACAGGACAAAAGACCCTCCGTGTCACACCAGACCCAGAAAAAATCGCATCCATGAAAAAATCCTGATTCGACTTGAAATCAGGATTTTTAGCTTATACTCTTCGAAAATCAAATTCAAACCACGTCAACGTCACCTTGCTGTATATATGTGACTGACTTCGTCAGTCTTATCTACAACCTCAAAACAGTGTTTTGAGCAACCTGCGGCTAGTTTCCTAGTTTGCTCTTTGATTTTCATTGAGTATTATACACAAATCATATTCAATTATAGGACTAATCTTTGCCACCTAGTTTCTCATTGATTTTCATCATCACACTAGCAATTTTTTCGCCCCAATAAGGGTCTGAGGCATATTCAACATTCATACCAGACGCCTTGTTTCCAAGGAAAGTTCTGCCCCTATCGATATAATTTTCCTTAATCCACTTGGTTGCACCTAAAATTCCCTTATCCACATCATCAAATGTCTTGGCAGAAAGGTACGGGGTCGTATCATAGGCTGTAATTCCAAAGAAATTATTCTTATCTTTGGCAATATTGCTACGTCCCCAGTCACTTTCTAAGGCACTATGAGCAAGGAGGTAGAGGGCATTGATATGATAATGTTCTTCGGCTTCCTTAAAGGTGGCTCCCTTATTTTCCAAGAGACTATTATTAATATTTAGCAGACTAAATACCTTATCCAAATCCTCAGCACTATAGTTTGTAGCCTCTGTCAAGTCTTTGAAAAGGAAGGGATTCTCAAGCTTAAAACCATCAAAATGCAGGCCATCTGCCGAATAATATTTCTTGCCTACTTCCATATCAGAAAGATGAGAAGCTACTGGGATACTAGCATTCTGGGCCACATAGTGATAAAAACGGTGCCCATCACTCTCATAATAAGGGATAAAATCCTTGCTGGCATCTAGTGCTTGTAAATCTTCTGTTTTCATATAACCTGACAAACCAGAAATAGTAATAGCCAGGCGCTTGTCATCACTTTTTCTATCATTATCTAGCCAGACGACACTACCTTGTGATATATAGGAGAGCTTTTCACCATCTGCATTATAAACATTTGCTGTGACAGGAACTACTTGATAGTAAGTAGCATTTTCATTTGTAGCTTTTTCTCCATGCCATTTACCATCACTTCCAAGCTGATAACCATCTACTATCTCATTTTTCGCCATATAGCCGCCAGATTTGAAGTAGTACCAGGCTTGACTTTTAGCATCGTATAGCCATTCTTTCTCAGCCATTTTCCCATCAGATTTGAGATAAAACCAAGATTCCTTATCCCAAATCCATTCATTTGCTGCCATGTAGCCACCAGATTTGAGATAATAATAGTGACCATTTTCGAAAATCCATTCTTTATCAGCATGATTCCCATTTTCTTTGATGTAAAACCAAGATTGGTATTGTTTGTCAAAAAGCCAACCTTGCTGTACTTTGGCACCACTAGCATTCACATAAGCCTGATCAATCCACTGACTTGTCAGTAAATAACCACCGGATTTGAAATAATAGTCCTTACCCTTGATTTGGAGCCATTCTTTCTCTGCGTGTTGCCCATCTGCTTTGATATAAAACCAAGCATCGTATTGAGAATCATAGACCCAGTCTTCAATTACTTTGGCACCTGTTGCACCAACATAGGAAGTTCCTAGCCAAGCATTTCTTTTCATCTTTCCATTTTGGTCAAGATAATAGAGGACTCCCTTGTCTTCTACCCATTCTGACTTGGCCATATAGCCACCAGATTTTAGGTAAAAATAATCATCACCTTGTTTCAGCCATTCATTTTCAGCATAGTTGGCATCTGCTTTTATATAAAACCAAGATTGATAATGAGCATCAAAAACCCACTCATTGGCTGCTTGACTACCATCTGCTTTTAGGTATTGTTTTCCTTGCCAAGTACCATCGCTAGCCATTACACTCTCTGGTCTGACTAAGAAAAATAGCAGGGCTAAAAAAATAAATCTCAATTTCTTCATTAATTTACTTCCTCTGTTCTTTCTATTTTATTGTATCAAAATTCTCTATAATCAACATTACAAACTGATAAAAAATCAAGAACAGATTGATTGCAGTTTACCTCAGAGACTCTTTTACTTCCTTGCGGAGGTTTTCTAGACTGCTGATACCATATTTATCCATAACCTTTGGTAAATTTTCAATGATATCAGGACAGGCATATGGATTGGTAAAGTTAGCTGTTCCAACTCCGATAGCAGATGCTCCTGCCAGATACATTTCTAGGGCTGCTTCAGCCGAATCCACTCCTCCCATTCCAATGATGGGAAGGTCTGTTGTTTGAGCGACTTGGCGGATGAGTTTGAGAGCTACTGGAAAGACTGCTGGACCAGACATTCCACCTGTTCCATTGGCCAAGATTGGTTTTCTGGTTTTGAGGTCAAAGCGCATTCCAACTAGAGTATTAATCATGGTCAAGCCACTTGCTCCCGCATCTTCTGCAGCTTTTGCGACAGTAACGATATCGGTCACACTAGGGGTTAATTTGACATAAACTGGTACATCAGAGGCTTCCACAGCTGCTTTCACCACATCATAAGCTAAATCTGGATCTTGACCAATCAAGAGTCCATGATTACAGTGGTCTACATTGGGGCAAGAAATATTGAGCTCGATAGCCTTTACATTAGCTGCCTTGGAAATACCATGAGAAACAGCTGCATACTCTTGTTTTGAAAAACCAGCTACATTGGCAATAATAGGAAGATTTGGATATTCTCTTTCCAGCCAAGGTAACTTTTCAGCCAAAACAACTTCCAAACCAGGATTTTGCAAGCCAATTGCATTAAGCATACCAGCAGGTGTTTCTGCCACCCTTGGAGTTGGATTGCCAAAACGGGGTTCAAGAGTTGTCGCCTTGATCATAATAGAGCCTAAAAGGTCTAAATCATAGTACTTGGCATACTCTTGTCCAAAACCAAAACAGCCTGATGCTGGAATAATGGGATTTTTCAAATCCAAGCCTGGTAGAGAAACTTGTAAACGATTTGTAGTCATAATTTTCTCCTTATAATACAACTGTTCCTGTGCGGAAAACAGGGCCATCTTCACAGACACGTTGGCTGACCGTCTCGCTTTCTGGCACTTTTAGGACACAGGCATAGCAAGCCCCCATCCCACAAGCCATACGAGATTCTAGAGATAGATAGGCTCTTGGGTGGTCATAAAAGGTTTGATTAATATACTTCATCATTCCAGGCGCCCCACATGAGTAAACAGCATCAAATTGATTGTCTAAATCCTTGATAACAACGGAAACATTTCCCTTGATACCATAAGTACCATCATCTGTCGTTACAAAAACTTGACCATATTGAGCTAATTCCGTCTCTAAAATAACAGCATCCTTGTTCGCAAAACCGAGGACAGTCACTACTTTCACTCCACGTCCATACAATTCCTTGGCCACCTCAAGCAAGGGCGGAACACCAATACCCCCACCAACAAGGAGAACTTGGCTCTGGTCATCCAGGTCAGACAAGTCAAAACCATTTCCCTGAGGTCCCATCACATCAAGTGTATCACCCTGATTTAAGGTTGAAAAAATAGCTGTCCCAGCTCCTTCGATCCGGTAAATGAGATGACACTGCTTCTTTACCTTATCAATAGATGAAATTGAAATAGGACGACGCAAGAGATGGGCATCATCAGGCACACGCAGATGAAGAAATTGGCCTGCTCGCATGGCTTCAACCATTTCCCCTTCTAGAACTAATTCAAAGATTTTTGGCGCGATTTCCTCCTGTGCAACCACCTTCATGGTTTCCAATCGAATCGCACCCAAACGTTTCTTACATGTGGGATTCATGACTTTTCCTCCTTAAATTTTAAGGGGACCAGACAAAGAAAAGACCTTGCTAGTGCAAGGCCTCAGTTAAAATCGTACAACACAAGAGAGCACACTCAAAAGGTCTCCTCTAGAAAATTGCACTATTCTTTTATCTGACACCTTGTGAGTCTCTCTGGACTCCCCTTAAAGGTTAAATTTTTATTAGTATACTCTTTCAACTAAAAAAAGTCAAGTAGAAAACGAACATTCTACTTGACTTCACGTGATTATTTTTCACGAATGACTTCAACCTTGTAGCCATCAGGGTCTTTGACAAAGTAATAGTTAGGTGCAGTTCCTGGTAAACCATTTGGCTCAGTAACTTCATATCCTTTGGCACTGTGCTCTTGATGAAGCGCCTCAAGATCAGGTGTACTTAGGGCGATATGGGCAAAGCCATCTCCAACCACATAAGGACCGTGATCGTAGTTATAAGTCAACTCCAACTCATAGTCGTCACCCTCAAGACCTAGATAGACAATCGTGAAGGCATGGTCTGGAAAATCTCTGCGACGCAATTCTTTAAATCCAAAAGCATCTTGATAGAATGCAATTGATTTTTCAAGATTTTCTACTCGCAAGCAAGTGTGTAGCATTTTTGAAGCCATATTTTTCTCCTTTATTTTTAAAAAGACTGGGACAATCCTGTTCCAGTCTCATCAGTTATTATTTACCAAGTTTTGCTTTTGCTGCATCTGCAAGAGCTGTGAAAGCTGCTGCATCGTTAACAGCCAAGTCAGCAAGCATTTTACGGTTAACTTCGATCTCAGCCAATTTCAATCCATGCATCAATTGCGAGTATGAAAGTCCGTTCATACGAGCTGCCGCGTTGATACGAGTGATCCACAATTTGCGGAAGTCACGTTTTTTCTGACGACGGTCACGGTATGCATAGTAGTAAGAGTTCATTACTTGTTCTTTTGCAGTACGGAACAAGATGTGTTTAGCTCCATAGTAACCTTTTGCTAATTTAAGAATACGTTTACGACGTTTGCGTGATACAACGCCACCTTTAACACGTGCCATGTTTTATTTCCTCCAAATATTTCCTAGAATTCTTTACTTACAGTCAAGCTATTATTTCAAGCGAGTAAGCATTGCTTTGATACGTTTGTAATCTCCTGAATGCACCATAGATGCTTTACGAAGATGACGACGTTGTTTCTTAGTTTTTCCGTGGAAACGGTGAGAAGTGTAAGCACGGAAACGTTTAAGTCCACCAGAACCTGTACGTTTGAAACGTTTAGCTGATGCGCGGTGTGTTTTTTGTTTTGGCATGATTTTTTCTCCTTTATTTAACTTTCTGACAATTATTTTTTGTCAGTCGCTGGCGCCAATTGCATGAACATTTGACGTCCATCCATTTTAGCACGTTGTTCGATGATGGCAATATCTTGAGTTGCTTCAGCAAACTCGGCTAAAACTTTTGCACCAATCTCTTTATGGGTAATCATACGACCCTTAAAGCGAATAGATACCTTAACTTTATTTCCTTTTTCAAGGAATTTGCGTGCATTGCGAAGTTTTGTATCAAAGTCACCCTTGTCAATAGTTGGACTTAGACGAACTTCTTTCACAGTAACAACACTTTGTTTTTTACGTTGTTCTTTTTGCTTCTTCTGGTACTCAAATTTGAACTTACCGTAGTCCATAATTTTTGCAACAGGTGGTTTGGCTTGGGGTTGAATCAATACTAGGTCAACATTAGCGTTATCAGCCAAAGCTTGCGCTTCACTGAGTGGCTTAATGCCTAACTGCTCTCCTTCAAGACCAATCAAGCGAACTTCACGTACACGAATCTCATCATTGATGAATAAGTCTTGCTTTGCTATGGTTTTCACCTCTTTTGTTTTATTAGAGAAAAACAATAGCGGACTCGTAAATATACAAGCCCGCACGTTATGATAGCGTTTCTTAGAAACTTTTCATCCGTAGGGCCAGGCAACTTAATGTCACAAGGCGAGAAGCTCTCACTTCTGCTTTTCTCAACTTTTATATGATACCAAGTTTTCGAGCCCTTGTCAAGATAAAAAGTTATTTTTTTGAAAAGTTTTTGTTTGCATTTTGGCTTGGTTTTCGAATCAAAAAGAGAGAATCAAGTTGATTCCCTCTCTGTATTAGTTTTTCCACACCTTCCCTATGGGAATGCTAAAACCTATTAAAAACTTCCTTTTTCCGTGAACTTCCCCATCTTTCGATAAATAGGATCCCCACTAACAAAAGGATAATCAGGCAAGGAAGTAAGACCATCCCCATACCCCAATTTAGATTGACATTATCAATCAGCTTAGGTAATCTTCCAGATAAAATCTCCACTGAACGCAAGTAAGTAAAGGGAATCAGATGTGCAATCCTCCGAAGAGGCTGAATTGTTTGGATACCAAACAATAGGCCAACAATCCCAATGAGTGAAAGAAAGAGTACAGGCATTTTTTGCTTGAAAAAGTAAGCAATCAAGTACACAACTTCCACAATGACGATAAAGGCTAAGAAAGCTAAGAACAAGCCAGGAAATAACACATCTTGTATCTTTCCAATAGTTACCTCTTGATTCACTAAGCTATAAATCGGGTAGGGATAATCTAACTGTCCAAAACCACTTATCAGACTTCCCACTAGAAAAGAAAATCCGCTGATTCCGATAAACAGCACAGTTACATAGCCCACCCCAACTCCAAGAGAAGACATTGCAAATGCCACTTTTGAAAAAGGATATAACTGAGCTGTATCCAGATGATTTGGATATCTTTCTGCAAATAGTTGCGTTAGCATAAAAATAATAGCAACCACAAACAAGCTTGGGATGATAGCCTCTAAAATCCAGACAATCTGATCAATCCCGTAGGTCGGATAAACTAAATTGTGCGCTTTTATGTTCAAGGGATATAGGGCTTGGTAAGTCTTTCGTTCGCGGTCAACCGCCATTTTTAAGTCAGAACTAGCAGTCGGTTCCTTTGATAAAATTTCATAACTCTTCTCTACATCTTGCCACTGCAAATAGTAGGCTTCTTTCCAGCGTCCTTCTTTTAATAAAGCCAGAATTTCTTTCTTTTGCGTCAAAAGATTTTTTTGCGAATCTAAATTTTCTTTAGCAAACTGGTATTCCTCCGAGCTGGTGTCAGATATTTGGGAGAGTTTCTCTTCATATTCATTGATGACTCTCTCATTTTTTACAAGACGGGTTTCCAACTCGCTCTCCAAGCTGACGGAGTTTGCAGTCCGACTATTGAAATAAAAGGTAACACCGAGTCCAGATACAAATAAAGCTAAGATAATCCAGTTTAAGCGACTTTTGAAAACTTTTTTTAATAAAAATAGACTAACATCTTTCATAAACTAAACCTCTTCTATTTGCCCCTGATGAATGGTTACTACTCTATCGCAGACATCAAGCAACTCTTCCTTATAGTGGGAACTTAAAAGAACCAGCTGTTCTTGTCTATCGATTTGTGCTAGCCTATCAAAAAACTTCTGTCGATAATACTCATCTAAGCCATTTGTAATCTCATCCATGAGCCAGCATTTCGCCTGACTGAGGAAATACATGGCAATCACCAAGCGTTGCTTCATGCCTAAGGAATACTTGCGAATGGGAAGTCTGACATAGTCCGACATTTCCCAGTAATCAATTTCATCCCTCAAGTTTAGGTCTGACTTCCAGATGTTTTTTATGAGGCGAAGATAGTCCATCCCACTTAAGTTTTCATCCAGCCATTCAATACTCTCATAATAAAACAAAGAAGGAGAGACTGCGATATTTCCGCTACTTATAGGAATTAAATTGCTAATGGCTCGGAACAGTGTCGTCTTTCCAGAACCATTGATAGCAAGAATACCATAAATCCTACCCTTTTCAAATGTAAAATCAACATCTTGTAAGATGACTTGTCGCGTTTTTAAGGTCACATGAGTAAGATGTAACATATCTAGCCCTCCTTTTTATCACTCTTGAAAGATTAACAACCACCGTTGTAATAATTTATGTCTCTAAAAAATCGTAATTTCAACCACCATCAATGTTATACTCATCATATCTATCATAACGAGACTATGATAGTTCGTACTATATTCTCAAACAGTATTCCAATCATACCGATAACTTTTAAGAACGCTTATAATAGATACACTGAACTGAAAAAGACCAACAATAAATTAACTAATTAAACGACTTTTGAAAATTTTTAATGCTTTCATTGCATTTATATCATTAATACTAAAAACACTTTCATTATAGCGTATTTATCATTATTATGCAACAGATTTTCAGTTTATTTTAATATTCTATAACATTTGTTCTTCCTAACGAACGCTTTCGATTTTCCAACTATTCCACCCTTTAAACTTGATAGCTCCATGCTGGTCAGTTCGGTAAACTTTGCTTTTGATATCTTGTAGTCGTGTCAAGGTTTCCTGATGGGGGAGTTTCGCACGATTGTTCTTTCCAACTGAGATAAGAGTAAGCTCTGGTTTGAGTTTTTCTAGAAAGGCTAAACTTGATGATTTTTTATTGCCATGTTGACCAGCTTTCAAAACATCCACTTCTAGGTCAGGATAGTGCTTCAGCAAGTCCTTCTCTCCTTTTTCCTCCAAATTTCCTGTGAAAAGAAAGTGCTTATCCAAGAATTTTCCATACAGAACCAGGGAATCTTCATGACCTCCATCTCCAATTTTCCTTGGAGATAGGACTTCTAACTGACTTCCGAAAATTGGCAAATTCTCTCCCACTGACACACTACGAACCTTGGTTTGAGTCGCCTGTAATTCTGCCACAAATTCCTTCTGTTTCAGACTGCCTTTTGATACTAAAATTTCGCCCACATGGAAAGCCTTGGTCACCTCCAACAAATTTCCAACATATTCCTTGTCCGTATTTGGCAAAATCAGCTGGTCAATCTTGGCTACTCCTCGATTTTTGAGATAGGGAATCAAGGTTCTCTGCGCATTGCTGGTTGTCGCCTTTTCTTGCCATTTTTCAATTTTCTTATCAGATTCTGCCTTACCGCCCACATCTATGAGAATGGTTTTCCCAGTTACATCTCGTAGGAAGATACTTTCGCCTTGCCCAACATCCAGCATGGTGATTTCATTTTCCAGTGGATGCTTAGTCAGGAAAAAGAGACCTGTAATCAATAAGCTCAACACTGCTAGTCTTTTAATGTTTTTCCTCAAATCATAGACCAAAGCCAAGGAAATTAACAATAAGATTAGAAGCCATGCATTGGGTTGTCCAAAGACCAGAGGCCTACTTGCCACCTGTGATACAAAGCGAATCATTCCCTCCAACCATTCAAAAATAAAATTAAGCTGAATGACTGGATAGAGAAAGGAAAGGGCAAATAAGATAGACAAGAGCGGTAAGAAGACCAAGTCAAAAAGAAAGGAAAAGACAAAGGTCAAAAGGATGGACCAAGGTTGAAATTCCGCAAAATAGAAGGATAGAATGGGTAATATTCCCAAAGAAATAACCAGACTTTCTCTAGCAACAGCCTTGAGGCCTTCTCCTTCTTTGCTGGTCATGGTCAAGATAAAAGCATAAGCACATGACAAAACACCTCCCGCCGTCAGGAAAAAGTTGGGCATGATGATAAAGAGGACAAGGACCGTCAAGGCAAAATTATCCAAGCCCTTAACACCATGTTGAGCCAGTAACTTTTGCAAGAGACTGCGAATGACTGATGCTGAAAATCCTGTCAGCCCTGCATAGATAAGAGAAAAGGGATAAGTCGGCCATTTCAACTTTTCTTGAGTCAAGCCCAATCGCAAGAGTAGTTTCTTAAATCCGTCCATGAAAAAACCTACCTGCATGCCTGATAAGGCAAAGAGGTGGATAATTCCTAGACTGGAATAAAGCTCATTCATCTCCTCAAAATCTGTGTCCAGATGTCCTAATAAAAGACCTGTCATGTAATTGCGCATAGGGTCTGGAAAGTGCGTCTTAATCCAAACTACAGCCTTACGGCGTAGACTGGACAGTTTTTCACCTATATCCCAACTGCTAACCTTTTGAAGGGACTGTATTCTTTTGATATTGAGAGTCTGGTAAATTCCCTGAGTTTTCAGATAGGCTTGGTAGTCAAAGCCACCAAAATTTCTCTGCCCTTCTGGCTCCGAAAGTTTCCCTTCTAGTCCTATCTCATGAAGGTCGGTTAAGGCTTGAAAGGCTTCTTTCTCCTCCTCGGACTGGAGTTTATAATAGACTTGAAAAATGCGTCCATCAGACTTGCCACGAAAGGATAGACTGTCACCATTGACCTTAATAGTGTCAGGCAAAATCCGTACCCTTTCAACAGAATACGCCAAATTTTGACTTGCTTGACTCTGTTGCCAATTTTGAAACAGAAACCAGAAGCCAAAGACTCCACAAATCACTAGAACTCTGCCTGCTGATTTCCAAGGAAATTGGATAAAGAGACAGACTAGCAGAAAAACAAAGCCCAACAAAGCAAGATAGGATGCTGAGAAAATAGCGTAATAAAACCAAAGTAACAAAAAACTCAGGTAAATTAGGGGAATGGGGAAATTCTTAATCCACTGTAACATAATCTTTTAGCTTTTCTATGGTCTTGGCACCAATGCCAGAGACCTTCTTGAGTTCATCAACCGACTTGAATTTCCCATTTGACTCACGATGGTCGATAATGTCCTGAGCTCGTTTTCCTCCCAGTCCCTTGACCTGTTTAAGCTCTTCCAGACTGGCCTTATTGAGATTTACCTTCTTTTCTTTGCTTGTTGAAGAAGGCGCTCCAGAACCTGCCTGTTGACTAGCTGCTTCTTCTCCCTTAGTGGGAACGTAAACCAGAGCCTCATCACTAACTTTCTGAGCTAGATTGAGTGACTTGCTGTCTGCTTGCTCTGTCAAACCACCTGCCTTCTGAACAGCATCATTGACTCGACTACCTACTGGCAAATCATAAATTCCTGGCGATTTAACAGCCCCCTTCACATCTACTGTAATCAAATCTTGTTCAAGTGGTTCTTCCTTTTCTTCCTTCTTCACATCCTTTTCGGATACCGAATCCTTTGAAACTGCTACAACTTCTGCCTGCAAATTCGTTTCCTTGACAGGTGTGTGTGGAGCTGGCTTTAGCAGGAAAAATCCTCCGACAAGTAATCCCAGACCAGTACAGATGACGATGATTTTATACTCTTTTATTTTTTCGATAATTGCTTCCATATTTTCTCCTCTCTTAGATTATTCGTAAGAGGAAGAAAAAACAGTTGAAAATTTCTTCTCAACTGCTTATTTATTTGCAAAATAGTCTTCCTTAGTCAAGACATAATGAACTCTTGTCACGATTCGGCCTTCTTCATGCTGGTCCATACAAGCATAAGCTTCTTCGTGGGAAAAACGCATGCCTGATTTCTCCATGACCTTGCCAGATGCGGAATTGTCCTTATCGTGTAAAGCAACCAACTTATTCATCCCTATTTTCTCAAAAGCTAGCTCAATTACGGCACGATTGGCTTCTGTCGTTAATCCTTGATTCCAATACTTTTTATTGATAATGTAGCCAATAGCCGCCTTCTTAAGAGCAGGATCAATCTTGTGCAAATCAATGGTTCCGATAAACTTGCCGTTATCTTTTAATTCGATCCCCCAGCGTCCCAAGGGATTGGCCAAGTAAAACTGAGCAATGTTATTCTTGGTTTCTTCCAAACTTTGATTGGTTAGAAAAGTGTAACGTGTATTATCCTTATCCGAGGCATACTCAAACATAGCTTCCGCATCATCCAAGGTTACAGGTCTTAGCAATAAACGCTCTGTCTCCACTATTGGATACTGAGCTAGTTTTAAAAAAATTGATTCCATAGGATTCCACCACTTGAAAAGTTTCTAACTAAGATAAGGATATTGAATGAAATATTTAAAAAGCAAATTTATACTTGGTATTGAGATAACTTTAAGTACAAAAGAACTACCCTTCAGATAGAGGTTGAGGATCTAATTCTTCACTATCTTCATTTTTAATTGGAGCTGGTTCATAAGCTCGAATAATCTGAGCGACAACTGGATGGCGAACCACATCCTTAGCTGAAAAATGAACAAAGTCAATCTGGTGAATGTTCTTGAGCTTTTCTTGGGCATCAATCAAACCGGACTTGACGTTACGCGGAAGGTCAATCTGACTAATATCTCCATTGACAATCATCTTAGAATGAAAACCTAAACGAGTCAAAAACATCTTCATCTGCATGATGGTCGTATTTTGCGCCTCATCGAGAATGACAAAGGCATCATCCAAGGTTCGTCCGCGCATATAGGCAAGGGGCGCAATCTCGATAATTTCACGCTCCATGAGTCGAGTTGTTTGGTCTTTCCCCAGAATCTGATACAAGGCATCATAAACAGGTCGAAGGTAAGGATCTACCTTCTCCTTAAGATCACCCGGAAGAAAACCTAGACTCTCTCCTGCTTCCACCGCTGGGCGTGTTAAGATAATTCGCTTGACTTGCCCACGTTTAAGGGCAGTCACTGCCAAGGTCACTGCAAGGAAGGTCTTCCCTGTCCCTGCAGGTCCGATTCCAAAGGTCACATCATGCTGTTTAACACTATCCACATAAAGTTTTTGACCTAAAGTTTTGACACGGATCGGCTTTCCTGTATTGTCTTTGATAATTTCTTCTTCGTAAAGGGCGACAAACTTGTCGATTTCATCGTTTTTGACCATGCTAATCGCAGTCACCACATCTGGCGTGCCAACGGTCATCCCACGATTCACCAAGACCATGAGAGCTTGAATAACCTGACGGGCTTCCTCACAAGCAGCCTCTTCTCCCAAAACCTGGACAATCTCCGTACGAGCATGAATCACCACATCAAGCTCTTCTTCCATCAAACGAAGATGGCGTTCATTGGAACCAAAAAGATGAAACAGGTCATCTGGATGACTCAGTTGAATGTCTATTGAATGTTCCTTCAAATAAAGAACCTCTCTAATCCTTTTATTTCTTTTTATTATAGCAAAGGGGTGGATAAATTACTAGCCCAAACCCAATGAATCATGCTAGTGTTCTAAGTATTCTTGCCAGATAGCGTCAAAGTCTCCTAGGTTGAAAGAGAAACTGGCATATTCCTCCAAAAATCTACTCACCTCATCAAAATCATCTGTGTGTTTTGGAAAGGCTGACTCTTCAAAAGCTAGGTCTGCCAAGATTGCTTTGGGACTGTTACTTTTAGGATTGCGCTCAGTCATGAGCCAAGTGTAAAATGATTTTCTCATATGTCTCCCTAAATCAACTCTGTCCCAAACTGGTCTTGCTTGATTTTGCCAGCCTTCATCAAGCCACCGAGTGTTTTCTTGAACTGACCTTTAGAAATGCCAAAGGTTGCCTTGATATCGTCTGGAGATGACTTATCATTTAAGGTCATGAAACCGCCATTGCTTTCCAAGTAGGTCAAAATCATCTGGGCATCATTTTCCAACATCTCAAAAGAACGTGGTTTAAGGGAAAGGTTCAAGGTACGGTCCACTTCACGGAAACCAATAACACGCGCATCTAATACTTGCCCCAAACGTGGCTCTGCGTAGCGCTCGCTAGGATGGATAAAGCCAAGCATATTATTTTCTGGCAGGTAAACAAAAGTTCCTGACAGCTTGAGGCGGTAAACAATGGCTGGCCAGTTTTGGTTCTGCATGTTGTTGTAGGCAGGACGAGCCAGACGTTGGAAGTCTTCTTGATAAGCCAAGAGTCCCCAGATACGGTCTTTCTTGTCCACTTCAAGACGTATGTAGAGTTGGTCGCCCTTCTTAGGCCAGAGTTCCTTGAGCTCAGGGAGAATATCTAGTGACACAACGATTTCCTTGTCAGGAAGGCCTGTATCCACAAAGACACCCAAGTCCTTACGAACCTCTGTGACACGGCCCCAACCAAATTGGTCCTGAGTGGCAGTCACTTCTAAGGTTGTCAGGCGGAGTTTTTGCTTCATATCCGTATAGGCAAAACCTTTGACCGTATCCCCTACTGTATGTTGACCTTCTTCCTTAGCAAGAGCATAGGTTTGACCATCCTTTTGCACAAAGTAAAAACGGTCATTTTCATCGATGATCAGTCCAACGATAAAACTTGCAAGATTTGTATTCATATTTCCTTCTTTCGAATAAAACTCAGCCAGCAATGCCAACTGAGTTTTTCTGTTTATTTTTAGACTTCCAAAAGTTCTTTCTCTTTGTTGGCAGTCATGTCGTCGATGTGTTTAACAGCATCGTCTGTTACTTTTTGAATGTCTTTTTCAAGAGTCTTCAATTCGTCTTCAGTGATTTCTTTTGCTTTTTCTTGTTTCTTAGCTTCGTCCATAGCATCGCGACGGATATTGCGGACAGCCACTTTAGCATTTTCGCCGACCTTCTTCACTTCTTTAGCAAGGTCACGACGAGTTTCTTCTGTAAGAGCTGGGATAACCAAGCGAATAACAGAACCGTCGTTAGCTGGTGTGATACCAAGATCAGAAGCGTTCAAGGCACGTTCGATGTCTTTCAATGAAGATTTGTCAAATGGTGTTACCAACAAAACACGCGCTTCTGGAATGGTAATTGAAGCGATTTGGTTAAGAGGAGTTTCGACTCCATAGTATTCTACATGTACACGGTCAAGCAAGCTTGCATTGGCACGACCGGCACGGATAGCACCAAATTCACGAGCAAGTGAGTGGTGAGATTGGGTCATTCTCTCTTTAGCTTTTTCAATAATTGCGTTAGCCATAATCTTTCTTATTCCTTTTCTTAGATATTATTTGAAACTGTTGTTCCGATATTTTCACCAAATACGACACGTTTGATGTTACCTGGTTGGTTCATGTTGAAGACAACCAAGTCAATGTCGTTGTCCATTGAGAGGGTTGAAGCTGTTGAGTCCATAATACGAAGACCTTTGTTAATAACGTCACGGTGGGTCAATTCTTCAAACTTAACGGCTGTCTTGTCTTTCTTAGGATCGGCATTGTAAACACCGTCGACACCATTTTTAGCCATAAGTATGGCATCTGCTTCGATTTCAGCTGCACGAAGAGCCGCTGTTGTATCTGTTGAGAAGTATGGTGAACCAATTCCAGCACCAAAGATAACGATACGGCCTTTTTCAAGGTGACGAAGGGCACGTCCACGTACGTAAGGTTCTGCTACTTGTTGCATAGCAATAGCTGTTTGCACACGTGTATCAACCCCAACCTGTTGCAATGAATCTGCCATCACAAGAGCATTCATAACAGTCCCAAGCATTCCTGTGTAATCTGCCTGAACGCGGTCCATACCTGCTTCTGCAGCAGGTTCTCCACGCCAGAGATTTCCTCCACCAATAACAAGGGCAATTTCGATACCTAAGCTATGAACTTCTTGAATCTCTTTTGCGATTGTTTGAACTGTTTGGATATCAATCCCTACGCCACGTTCACCGGCAAGGGCTTCACCTGATAACTTGATTAAAATACGTTTATACTTGGGATTCGCCATTTTCACTCTCCTTCTTTTATCCTACCTATTTTATCACAATTTCTAAGATTTTTATAGTACCATGAGCAATTCTTTGAAAAAAATTAGACAGTCAAAAATTCCTCTAAGTCGCTAAGAGCACGCTCTGCAATTTTTTCATAACGAGCCTTCTTATCACGGATACGCTCACCTTCCAACTCCTTTATAATTCCGAAATTGACATTCATTGGTTGGAAGTGTTTGCTGTCCGCATGGGTGATATAATGAGCCAGACTACCAATCGCTGTTGTCTCTGGGAAAATAGACTCGCTTTCTCCCTTAAAAAGACGAGCCGCGTTAATTCCCGCAACCAAGCCTGAAGCCGCTGACTCAACATAGCCTTCCACACCCGTCATCTGACCAGCAAAGAAGAGATTTGGTTGTTTCTTAGAACGGTAAGTCTGTTCAAGAAGATTTGGTGAATCCATGTAAGAATTGCGGTGCATAACACCATAACGAACAAATTCAGCATTTTCAAGACCTGGAATCATTTGGAAGACACGCTTTTGTTCTCCCCATTTGAGGTGGGTCTGGAAACCAACAATATTGTATAGGCTACCAGCCGCATTGTCCTGACGAAGCTGAACCACCGCATAAGGTGTTTTAAATTCGCCATCACGAGGTCCTGTGTAGTCATCTGGATACTCCAAACCGACTGGTTTCATAGGGCCATAAAGCATGGTTTTAATGCCACGTTTGGCCATGACTTCGATAGGCATACAGCCTTCAAAGTACTTTTCTTTTTCAAAAGAATTGAGCGGAGCTTCTTCCGCATTGACCAAGGCTTCATGGAAATCCATAAATTCTTGCTTGGTCATGGGAGCGTTGAGATAAGCGGCTTCTCCCTTATCATAACGAGATTTGAGATAGACCTTGCTCATATCGATAGTGTTGACATCGATAATAGGCGCTGCCGCATCGTAGAAATAGAAACCATCGCCATCATTAAGGGCATGAATCTTCTCAGCCAAGGCATCGCTGGTTAAAGGACCAGTCGCCACAACTGTAATAACATCTGTCGGCAATTCTGTAATTTCATCACGCACCACTTCAATCAAGGGGTGGTTGGCAACTTTTTCAGTCACCATCTGTGAGAAACCATCTCGGTCCACCGCAAGCGCACCACCTGCAGGAACACGTGTAGCCTCAGCAGATTCCAAAATAACAGAACCCAAGCGACGCATTTCTTCCTTGAGAAGACCCACTGCATTTGTCAAAGCATCCCCACGAAGAGAATTAGAACAAACTAACTCAGCAAAATTGTCTGTTTTGTGCTGGGGAGTCGACTTGACACCACGCATTTCATAAAGTTTAACTGGAATACCACGCTCTGCGATTTGGTAGGCTGCTTCAGAACCTGCCAAACCAGCACCGATAACATTGATATAAGATTGAAACACGACACTAATACCTCTTTGGGAGTGTGAAGTAAAGATTCACATAAAAAAGCCAACCGAACTTTTCTCGCTTTCGAGTTTTCAGGCTCAGGCTGAAAAAGTCCCCCGGACTTTTTCACTCCCACAAATCTTTCTATTTTTTTCTTCTACTAGTATAACAAAAAAAGGGAAGAAGGCAAACTTCCCTGTTTAGTCATTTTCTTGATTTTCGTCCCAATCGTGGTAGGCAGCGTAGAGCTGACTTTTATTCCACTGGTAGAGTTTCGCTACTTCCTTAATGGCTTGATTTTTCTTCATGCCTTGCTGGATGCGGGCTTGGATTTCTGAAAACAAGTCCTCCTCGTCTTTTTCCTCCACATCTTGGCTGGCGCCTTCAACAATGAGAAGGCATTCACCCTTGAGTGGATTTTCAACGATGCTTTCTAGCAATTCAGAGATCTTTCCTCGTTGGTATTCTTCATAAATTTTGGTCAATTCCCTGACTAAGACTACCGAGCGGTCACCGTAGACTTCTAGCATATTTTCCAATGTATCCGCCACACGATGAGGCGATTCATAGAAAATCTGGGTTTCTGGATAGTCTTTTTTCGAGTCGAAAAATTGCTTTTGCTGGCCTGATTTTCTTGGTAAAAAACCATAAAAGATATGTGGCTGTGGTGCTAAACCACTGGCAATCAAGGCCGAAATCCCTGCAGAGGCTCCTGGAACTGTGACAACCGCAATTTCTTCCTCAATAGCTGCCTTGACCAAATCATGACCAGGGTCCGAGATACTAGGCAGACCCGCATCGGATACCTGAGCAATACTTTGTCCTGATTTCAAAAAATCAATCAAATCAGGAATTTTTTCCTTGGCATTGTGCTCATGAAAACTGATCTGCTTTGTCTGAATGTCAAAATGCTTGAGCAAAAGGCCAGTATTGCGCGTGTCCTCAGCCGCAATCCAGTCCACTTCTTTCAGGGTTTGGATAGCACGAAAGGTCATATCATCTAGATTGCCAATCGGCGTTGCCACTAGATACAGCTTGCCATAAGGAGACTGCCCCTTAAAACTTTTTTGAATCTGCATGCCTACTCCCTGTATAACAACTCATCACAGAACATACATTCCTCGTCCTGCTCTCGACGTTGTCCATAAAAATCATTACATACGTGAAATCCATCACGGTAAATGCGACGGACACTTTCACGAACATGCTTGGCCTTGACAGGAGCATCTGCCTCCACCTCACCCAAGCGTTCGCGCAACTTACTATTTTCCAAGCGAAGAGCTGTATTTTCCTCTACCAGGCTCTTGAGATTTTTCTTGATGGCTTCCACGTCGGCCAAGGTCACCAATAACTGTTGGGAAAAATCATCCAGCGCGTCAAATAATTCTTTTTTGTCCATAAACCAGCTCTTTCCTTTCTTTATCGTTCATTTTTGAATTTACATTTCTTTCAAGACCAGATATTCCATGGCATTTTGAAAACTAACATTAGCATGCCACATTTTTCTAGCTTCTAACAAATCTTGTAGAATCACCCTTACTCTTGCTTGCAGAAGATCCTGCCCACAGAGGACTTCAAGGATTCGCAAGACCTGATCCTGTTTTTCCTTGTCATCTGCCAAGTTGGCTAATTTAGCAACTTGCAGATAACTTTCTTTTTTCTTAGCTAATAACCAGGTCAGCAGGCGTTCACTTTCATCGACCAAGGTCCAAAAACTTGCCTGATTGGCCAACTTTTCTGCTTCAGCTCGTGATTGACTAAACTGAGCTAAAAGAGTCGCTTTTTTCTTAACAAGTCCCATTTGTTCTAAGAGCAAGATGAGTTTTTCTTCTTGCTTTTTAAAATGGAAAATCTGGGTCCGACTTCTGATGGTCGGTAAAATCTTTTCCTCATCACTAGTCAAGAAGAAAATATAAACCTCACTCTGGGGTTCTTCGATAACCTTGAGCAGAGAATTAGCTGCGTTGGGATGCATTTTATCCGCTTGCTCGATAATAAAAACCTGTTGTTGGCTTTCAATCCCTGCTTGCGAAAACTGACCCACCAATTCTCGAATGCGTTCTGTCTTGATGACCTGATTAACTGGTTTAATCAAGGTAACATCTGGAAACTCTTCCTGTTCAATCAGCTTGCAATTTCGGCATTTATCACACGGTAAAATGCCTACTTTATCCGTACAAAAGAGGCTCTTAGCTAAAAATTGCGCCATTTCTAAGCTTCCAAAGAAACCTGAAAAGAGGTAGGCGTGATTGAGCTGGTCTTGTTCTAGGATACGAATAAAGCGGTCAAATTGGTCTGGTTGCCAAGCCTTTAGTTGATCTTGTTTCATTTAGCCAAGCCCATTCTGTCAAACAAGACAGCCTTGGTCGTTTCCACAACTTGGTCCAAAGGGAGGCTGGCATCAATCTTGACAATGCGATTTCCTTCTTTATCCAGAAGAGAAAGATAGCCTTGACGGACTTTTTTATGCAAGTCCAACCCTTCCAAGTCCAAACGATTGACCTCGCGGTCACTATTAGCAGCAATACGAGCCAGCCCTTCTTCCACCTCGATGTCAAAATAGAGTGTCAAATCAGGTTTAAGGCCATCTGTCGCAAACTGATTGAGCCAATCAATGGCGTCAATATCCAAGCCACGACCAAATCCCTGATAGGCAACGGAACTATCGATGAAGCGGTCCATAATGACCAACTTACCAGCTTCAAGTGCTGGAAGAACTTTTTCCACCAAGTGCTGTCTGCGACTAGCGATATAGAGCAAAAGCTCTGTTTTAGCATCCATCTGAGTATGACTTGGATCCAGAATCACTTCCCGAATCTTCTCTCCTATCAAGACTCCGCCAGGTTCACGGGTCGTCAGCACCTCTACCCCTTTTTCCTCTAAAATTGGTAACAGTGCCTCTAAAACACTGGTCTTTCCTGCTCCCTCTGGTCCCTCAAGAGAGACTAAAAATCCTTTTGACATGTCTAACTCATTTCTTTTTTACTACTTCTATTCTATCAAAAAAATAGGGGTTTGTGACAATCTTTTTGTCTTCTCATTTCATACTCAATGAAAATCAAAGAGCAAACTAGGAAGCTAGTCGCAGGTTGCTCAAAACACTGTTTTGAGGTTGCAGATGGAAGCTGACGCAGTTTGAAGAGATTTTCGAAGAGTATCAGCCACCATAAAAGAGGCAGTCAAAGCCACCTCTTATTTACCTAGTTTTTTAGTTCGTTTGTAGGCTTTTTTGACTGCCTCCATAACGGTTCCTCTAAAGGCATGTGCTTCTAAACTAGCTACACCAGCAATAGTAGATCCCCCTGGACTACAAACCTTGTCTTTCAATACTCCTGGATGTTCTTGAGTATCTAGGACCAATTGACCTGCTCCAATAACTGTTTGAGCTGCCATTTGTAGAGCAGTTTCTCGTGGCAATCCTGTCTGAACACCTGCATCCGCCAAAGCTTCAATGAAAAGATAGACAAAGGCTGGTCCACAACCTGCAAGACCCGTTGCAGCATCGATTAACCCTTCACTGATTTCAAACAATAAACCAGCATATTGTAAAAGTTGACAAAAGACTTCCTTATCATCTACTTGGCAGTTAGCTGACAAGGCATAACTAATGACTCCTTGACCGATAGAAACTGGAGTGTTAGGCATCATGCGAATTAAACGGTGCTGACTTGGAACAAGACTAGCTAGTTTTTCCAGCGTTATACCCGCTGCCATGGAAATTAAGAGCAGACTCTCCCGTTTTTCAAGAATATCTTGAGATTCCGCAAGTAAAGTAGATACTTGAGCTGGTTTCACTCCTAAAAAAATCACATCTGCTTCCGCAAAGATTTCCTTATTACTAGAAACTTGACCTCCGTAGCTAGCAATAAAATCATCCACTCTATCTTGACTTAGATTAGAAAGAAGAAACTTATCTGTCGTATTAGCTTGCCAAACAGCCTTGGCCAAACTAGCACCCATATTCCCCAAACCGATAAATCCAATCTTCATTTTTTACTCCCTTATCTGTCCATCACCAGCAACTACATACTTGTAACTGGTTAATTCTTTTAAGCCCATTGGTCCACGTGCATGGAGTTTCTGAGTAGAAATCCCCATTTCACAACCAAGACCAAATTGACCTCCATCTGTAAAACGCGTTGAGGCATTGACATAGACTGCTGCAGAGTCCACTTGATCTGTAAAGTAAGCTGCAGCTTCAGCATTTTCAGTCACAATGGCATCCGAATGATGGGTACTGTGTGCTTCAATATGCGCAACCGCTTCTTCTAAACTGCTCACTACTTTAACAGCTAGAACATAGTCTAAAAACTCGGTATCAAAGTCTTGAGCCCCAGCTGCTTGGCCAGATACAAACTGACTAGCCTTCTCATCCAAACGGAATTGAATCGGTTCAAGTCCAGCTTCTTTACGATCCGCAACTAGAACTTGCTCCAAACGAGGAAGGAAGCTTGCTGCCTTGTCTTCATGAACCAGCAGAACCTCCATGGCATTACAAACAGAAGGACGACTGGTTTTAGCATTGTTGATGATTGATAGAGCCTTGTCTTCGTCCGCATCCTTATCTACATAAACATGAACAATTCCAGTTCCTGTCTCGATAACTGGTACAATAGCATTCTCAACCACTGCATTGATCAAACCAGCTCCTCCACGAGGAATAAGAAGGTCTAGATAGCCCTTGGCCTTCATCATGGCATAGCTACTTTCACGGCTAGTATCTTCCACCAGTTGAATCACATCTGGGTGAATAGTAGTCGTTTCCAAGCCCTTCTTCAAGGCTGTGACAATGGCATGGGCTGTTTGATAGGCATCCTTACCACTACGAAGAACAACCGCATTTCCACTCTTGAGAGTCAAAGCAGCCGCATCAGACGTCACATTTGGACGACTTTCATAGATAATGCCGATAACACCCATAGCCACCCGTTTCTTTGTGATAACCAAACCATTTTCAAGATGATTGGTTTCTAAAACTTCAGCGATTGGATCTGGTAAGGCAACCACTTCACGAATCCCAGTTGCCATTGCTTCTATACGTCCTGCATCCAAATAAAGACGATCCAACATAACATCCGAGATTTTCCCCTTGGCCGCTTCCATATCGAGGGCATTAGCCGCTAAAATTTCCTCAGTAGCAGCCACTAAGTGATCAGCCATGGCTAGCAAGGCTTGGTTTTTCACGTCTTCACTAGCTGTGTTAATCGATTTTTTAACAGCCTGTACCTGTTCAAACTGTTCTTGTGTACTTACCATAGTTTACCTCTAAAATTCTGTAAAGAGTAGTTGGATTTCAGGAGTAATGGAAATCCAGTCATCACGGTGAATCAAGACACCCTTAGCTTTTTGAGAACGCAACATATCCTCCAAAGCAGATGCCCCAAATTGCACGCGTCCTTTCCCAAGTGATTTTCCACTTTCCTTGTCAAATACTGTCACGATATCACCGTAAGAAAAGGCTCCTTCTGCTTCAACAATACCAGATAAGAGAAGACTCTTGCCATGTTGAGAGAGAGCTTCTGCAGCCCCTCTATCAACCCAAATAGAACCCTGACTTTTGGCATAAAAAGCTAGCCATTGTTTCTGGGTACGGAGCCCTTTCTCCTGTGCAACAAAGTAAGAACCATCCTTGGTCTTCTCTGCTGCCTCTATCATAGCATCAGCTTTCAAGGATGAACAAATATAAACAGGTACTCCTGATTCTGTCGCAATAGTCGCTGCTTTGATTTTGGTTAACATGCCTCCAGTTCCGTTTGAAGAGCCAGCTCCACCAGCCATATCAATAATCTCACGATTGATGGTCTCGATTCGCTCCAAGCGTTTGGCTCTTGGGTCTGAATTAGGATTTCCAGTATAAAGACCGTCCACATCTGTCAAGAGAACCAAAAGGTCTGCTTGGACCATGGCCGCTACCTGGGCACTCAGAGTATCATTGTCCCCAACCTTGAGCTCATCAATGACGACACTATCATTCTCATTGATGATAGGAATCGCACCACGGCTAAGTAGAACTGACAAAGCCTGATGGGCATTTTTATAACGACGCTTATCCACAAAGTCATCCTGGGTCAGCAAGATTTGTGCAGAAACGATTTGACGTAAGAGAAGATTAGTTGTGTATTCTTCCAACAAAAGCCCTTGTCCTACCGCTGCTGAAGCCTGTTTATCAGCAATCTTAGTCGGACGCTTTTTAAATCCTAAGGCACCAAAACCTGCAGCAATGGCACCTGATGACACCAAAATCAATTCATGACCAGCCTCGTGCAACATCGCCAACTGCTGGGTAATAGCCTTTACCTTACTACGTGATAGACTTCCATCCTCATTTGTCAGAGAAGAAGTCCCTACCTTAAAGACAATCCGTTTGTATTTCATAGTCTCACTCCGATTCTTCATATTTATCCATTATAACATGAATGGTAGGAAATAGAAAAGAGTTGATAGGAAAAAGAAGGCCCTAAAACCTTCTTTTTTACTACTGTTCTGATTCCGATTTGTTTGCACTCGTTTCAGATCTTTGTGAAGTTGAAGAAGTCAAATCTTGACTAGTTGAAGAACTTGTAACACTTTCATTTTGAGTCGTTTCTTTATTTTCAATATCTTTTTTCACTACTTCACTAGATTCTTTTATTTCTGAATGACTTGTATCTCTAGTTGTAGCAGATTTCTCTACCGGAACATCCACTAACCAGGCACCACTTGAATCAACAGTATAGCCTTCTGGTGTCTTACCATTCACAAGTAATTGACCATCTTCTTTCAAGAAGTACCATTTATCCTTGTCTTTGATCCAACCCACAGCTCGTGCACCGTCTACATTGTAGAAGTACCAATCATTTGCCTTTTTAAGCCAGCCTTGCTTCATAGCTCCTGATTCTTCTAGATAGTAATGATGACCAGAAACTTCTATCTCGCCTGTCTTCATAATACCAGTAGAATCCATATAGTACCAGGTTTCTTTATCTTTTACCCAGCCCGTTTTCATTTCCCCTGATTGAGCAAAATAATACCATTGTCCATCAATCTTACGCCATCCTGTTATCATATCCCCATCATTTGATAGATAATAGGTCTGACCGCCAGTATTAAGCCAACCAGTCTCCATCTGATTTTCTTTGTTGAAATAATACCAGCTTCCATTGATTTTCTTCCAATTTTTAGCAGATGCACCAGAGTCTGTCAAATAGAACCAACGATTGTTCCATTTTTTCCATTGATTCTGTAACAAGATACCCGTTTGGTTGAAGTAATACCATTCACCCTTGATTTCATTCCAACCAACTGCATATTCTCCTGTAGAGTCAGGCGCTTGATACCACCAATTGCCATAAGCACTCTTATGCCAACCAGCTTGAAAATTTGGAATATGTTTGTAGGAAGTTGAAATATTGACAAAACCGTCTTTTCGAATATCAAAAACTGTTGCATCATAGTCTTTGCTGGCTGCGTTGATTCTCTCAATTCCTCGTTCTTTGAGCCAATTGATATACTTACTATCAACACCATTTTTCCAAGGTAAACTATCCGAAGTTTGAACAATCAAACTCGGACTCAAATTTTTAATGAAATCCTTGGTATTTGATTTATTGGTATCATAGTGATGATTAAACTTCATCAAATCAACTTTTCCAATGAGAGGACCATACTTGTCTTCTGCTCCATGAGCATTATCCAAATCTCCTCCGAGGTAAATTTTCTTACCATTGACTTTCACTACACTAATCAAAGAATTAGAATTGTCATCCCAAATTTTCTTTAATTCACCTGATGAATCAGTTTCATTTTCATAGTTATAGAGTTGAATATCCATGTCCCCAAACTGAAAATGAGCATCTCCTTGTGTGATGTTTTGAATAACTGAAACACCTTTTTCTGCAGCAGTCTGTAAAACCTTATCATAGCCATACAGATTATCCCATAGATGAGTTGGTGTTGTAATCCGACTATCAGAGTATTTTTTCATGTAGATACGGCCAACTGGATAGGTTTGCAGTAACTCATCAACGTTTCCAATATGGTCACTATGGGTATGGGTTACCAAAATAAAATCAAGTTTTTGAACACCCAATTCCTTTAAATGTCGCGAAACACGATCTGTCAGAACATGCTTATAAGATGTTTCAATTCCTTCTCTCCATGGATAACGAGAATCACTTCCATCTGGGAAATCATAATCCTCTCCTGTATCCACCATGGCAAAATGCCCATTGCTTTCAAGAATAATCGCATCACTGCCACCTTCTTGAACATTGATAAAGTGAATTTTATTTCCTGAACTTTCTTGAGCTTGAACATTTCCATACCATGACAAAGCTAAAAAAGCGCCTGCAAGTGCTAAACTAGTTAATTTCTTTTTCATTCTTACTTTCTCAATCTCTCCAATGTTTCCTTAAAAATCTCTGGGATATCTGCTGTAAATTCCAAGATCTCACCTGTTCTCGGATGAGTAAAACCTAGAGTCTTGGCATGAAGAAATTGTCCATGCCCTTTCAGAGTCTTGCGAGGACCATAGACTTCATCACCAGCGACTGGATGGCCAATATAAGCCATATGGACACGAATTTGGTGGGTACGCCCTGTTTCCAGCTGCAACTCTACCAAGCTATAATCACCAAAGCGTTCCAAAACGTGGAAACGGGTCACTGCTGGCTTACCTTTAGCAGTCACAGCCTGTTTCTTACGATCTTTTTCACTCCGTCCAATCGGCGCTTCAATCACACCACGATCATTGGGCAAATTTCCATGAACAATCGCCCAATATTTGCGGAGAGATTTTTTATCCTTGAGTTCTTGGGCAAGTGCCAAGTGGGCTTCATCATTTTTAGCAATCATGAGAAGGCCTGACGTATCCTTGTCAATACGATGAACAATTCCTGGACGCAGAACCCCATTGATACCCGACAAGTCCTTAATATGATACATGAGAGCATTTACTAGGGTTCCACTAGTATGACCAGCACTCGGATGCACAACCATGCCCTGAGGTTTGTTAACGACGGCCACATCCTCATCTTGGTAGATGATTTCTAGCGGAAGATCCTCAGCCACATACTCTAAAACCTCTGGTTCTGGCACATGATAAGTGACGATATCGCCCTCTTGGACAGTGTATTTAGCTTTCTTGACTTGGCCATTGACCAAGACCTGGCCTGATTTGATTTGTTCATTCGCGAGACTACGTGATAATTCTGTCAAATCCGACAAAGCCTTATCCAAACGCAGGCCACCAGTTTCAATTTTAATTTCCATTTATTTCCTCTTTTAGCATTGCAATCAATAAAATAATCACTCCAACTGTCAGATAGCTATCTGCAACATTGAAAATTGCAAAATTGATAAAGTCAAGGTGGAACATATCCACAACAAATCCCTGACTGATTCTGTCAATAAAGTTTCCAAGACCACCTGCGATGATCAAGGTCAAACCTAAGACCATCCAGAGTGAGTCCTCCATATGTTTATGTAGATACCAAATGGCACCTACCACGACGACCAGAGTAATGACAGCGAATAACAACTGCTGATCTTGTAACATTGAAAAGGCTGCCCCTCGATTTTGCAGGTAGGTCAAGCTAACGAAATTGGGAATCCAAGAGCGCACTTCACCCAGTGGAATCTGCTGGACGATATAGGATTTGACCAACTGATCCAGCCCAATCAAAAGCAGTACAATGACTGCCACTATTCCTCTTTTTTTCATGATTTCCTCTTTTGATTAAAATATTCTTGCATTACTTCTACAAAGAGAGTCCCAGCTTGACTGAGCTCCACTTCCTCACGTTTAACGTAGACCATGCGATTATCTAGATTATCCTTGAGACGAATAACTGTGATTCCATTGACACTGTCACTATCTAAAAATCCAGAACCTGTCGCATAGGCGTCCGTCCGCTCCAAAATACCATTCAAGGTAGCACGGTCTGTCACATTAAACATCTGTGAGCTAGCGCTGGTATCAACAAAGTTCTCCGAATAATAAAGGTACTCGTCTTTCTCTTGAGTAAAACGAACCGTTGGTAGATCCGCTAGATCCTCCATAACCAATTCCTCTTTCTGAGCCAAAGGATGCCCCTCACGGAGATAAATATGGGTATGGAAGGGAATCAATTCAATGACTTCCAGACCTAGCTTTTCAACCCGCTGCATAATACCCTTTTTATTTTGATTGTTAAGGTAGATAATCCCAATCTCACTGTGACCTTGTGCTACTTCATCTAAGATTTGAACAGTAGTTGATTCAAAAATACGAAAGTTCTTATAGTCAGGATAACGCTCTGAAAAGGCCGTAATGGTTGGTGGCAAGAAGTCATAGTGCTGGCTAGCAATGGAAAATTCATCTTTTTCTTCCTCAGGGTTGGCATACTGATTTTGAAAAATATCAAATCCTTTAACCAATTCTTGCGCTTTTTCATAGAATTCCATACCACGACGGGTCAAGAAAGTCCCTGAGCTGGTCCGACGGAAAATCTTAAAGCCCAACTCTTTTTCCAAATCACGAACAGAAATAGACAGACTCGGCTGACTAACATACATCTTCTCAGCAGCTTCACGAAAAGTACCACTATTGGCAATGGCCACAACATAGCGTAATTGTTGAATGTTCATCTTCTACCCCCAACTTCTTTATTTTTTCATTATACCATATTTTAGAAGTTTTCCAAAAAGGAAAAAAGTATGGAAATTTTCAAGTCTCAATGAAGACTCTAACATTCCAATACAAGAATTAGAATAATGTCTTTTTCAGTCCTTATCTGATTTCAAGCAAATAAAAACAGCAAATCTTTTTGATCTACCGTTTAAAACATGATGCAAATACAATTCCCATAATATGGATACCAAAACAAAAAAATAGGCTCTCCAAAATCTCGGAAAGCCTAATTTTACGCTAGTTCTAGCTTCCTCGCCTTTACAGTTCAAGGCTCGGGATAAAAAGGTTCACTGGACCTTTTTATTTAGCGATTGGGTAAACAGAAACTTGTTTTTTATCGCGTCCTTTACGTTCAAAGCGTACTACGCCTTCAACTTTAGCGAACAAAGTATCGTCTCCACCACGTCCAACGTTTACACCTGGGTAGATGTGTGTACCACGTTGACGGTAAAGGATTGATCCACCTGTTACAGTTTGTCCGTCAGCTGCTTTAGCTCCAAGACGTTTAGCTTGTGAATCACGTCCGTTTGATGTAGAACCTCCACCTTTTTTGTGGGCGAAAAGTTGCAAGTTGTTAAGAGTCATTTTTAACATAATGTTTTCCTCCGTGTTAGTTTTCTGTGATAACTCTGGTTTGGACGAACTCAGAAGAGTTCTCCGATAAGTTTGCCATACCCAAGAAAAATGATTCAAAGAATAACTGGGTCATTTCTCTCTGGTGTGAAGGAAGATCTTTTGGAATTTCAACCATCAGATAGCCACCTTCATCTTCGTTTAATTCTAGGATTGGTTCATAGCCTGCAAATTTCTCAATGGAATTGATAAAGTTAATGGCAAGCGTAGAAACCGATGCACACACGACATCTAAGCCGTATTCGCCACTCTCGGCGTGTCCAGTAATTTCCGCACTCCTCAGCTCGCCATCTTCGGCTCTCTCAAAGACTGCTTGTATCATGTGTTCTCCTTAAAATTAAGCGTTGATTGCGTTGATGACAACTTTAGTATATGGTTGACGGTGACCTTGTTTACGGTGGCTACCTTTTTTAGGTTTGTACTTGTAAGTAACAACTTTCTTTTGTTTTCCTTGTTTTTCAACAGTTCCAACTACAGTAGCTCCAGCAACAAGTGGAGTTCCGACAACAGTGTTTTCACCACCAACAAGAACAACTTCGTTAAAAGTAACTTCTTGACCAGCTTCAACGTTCAATTTTTCAACATAAATTGCTTGACCAACTTCAACTTTAACTTGTTTTCCGCCAGTTTTGATAATTGCGTATGTGCTCATTATGCACCTCCTATGATTTTTATGGGTTTCCCCGATTTTTTTGTGAAGACTCGCCTAGCATCGTGGGACGAACCACTTAAAAGAAGAGCTCTAAGTATAACAAAGAATAAACTAGGAATTGAGCCGAAGACATAACTTATGTTAGGCAAGGCGACAATGACGAAGTTTAAATTTGTTATACGACGAGCAACGATGTTCGTGCGGTTGCACAGGATCGTGCATAGTCAACTCTTCAAGTATAGCATATCTCCTATTTTCTTACAAGTAATAACACCTAAAATCAAGCTTTTTCTTTTATTTTTTTCTGCCACGAGGCAAAAAGCATACTGAGATAAAAAATACTCATCATAATAGGAACACCAAGAATGGTCTTTTCATGATAGAAAATCGTCAAATAGGCTGAAAAGACAACGCCAAGGATAAAACTACTAAGCAGGCTAACAAATATGAACCCTTCACGCAAAAAAGGAGTGTGCTTGGTCCTAAAATAATCCCCAAAAGCTAGCATGGTCCGTTTGATATTCCCTGTCATAAAAGCGTTATTATAGGCAATACCCGACACTTCTCCGAAAGCAGTTGTCACCAGTCCCATACAGAAGGCCAAGGGCGGTACTAGATAGATATTATCCACAGTCTGAGGCACAAAACCAATAACTATTGATAAGATTGCCAAAGGAATCAGTGACAGAATCGGTTTTTTCACAATTCTCAATTTTTCCTTATAAACAGTTAATAAAAAGACACCCATCATAAAAGCTAACAAGGTGAGAACCTTGTCCCTAACATCTGAAACATTATTTTGGATTAATTCTACTGATAGAAAGACGACATTCCCAGTTTGTCCAGCAACAAGAGTATTCCCTCGCACAATAAAAGTATAGGCATCTACATATCCTGCACAAAAAGTCAAAAAAAGCGCTAGCCTCTTAGACTGACGTGATATTTTTCTTATAGGTAATAACCTCATTTTCCCTCCCATTTCATTTACTCATCTCATTATTGTACCACTTTCTTTGGAAAAGACCTAGTAGCTTATTTGAAATTTTTTCCCCTCTGTTGGATAGTCCCGTCTATCTATGTTATAATGAAAGAAGGATTTGAAATCAGAAAAGGAGTAACTATGCTTAAATTAGGTATCATCGGAACAGGAGCTATCAGCCACCACTTCATAGAAGCAGCCCATACCAGTGGAGAATACAAGCTGGTCGCAGTCTATTCTAGACAACTAGAAACTGCGGCAACCTTTGCTTCTCGCTATCAGGATATCCAACTCTTTGATCAAGTAGAGGACTTCTTCAAAAGCTCCTTTGATGTAGTCTATATTGCTAGCCCAAACTCCTTGCATTTTGCTCAGGCAAAAACTGCATTGTCTGCAGGTAAACATGTCATTCTTGAAAAGCCAGCTGTCACTCAGCCACAAGAATGGCTGGATCTGATTCATACAGCTGAGAAAAATCACTGTTTTATCTTCGAAGCAGCTCGTAATTATCACGAGGAAGCTTTCACAACTATCAAAAACTTCTTAGCAGACAAGCAAGTGTTAGGGGCAGATTTCAACTATGCCAAGTATTCTTCCAAGATGCCAGACTTGTTGGCTGGACAGACACCTAACGTCTTTTCAAACCGTTTTGCTGGTGGGGCCCTTATGGATTTGGGGATCTATCCCCTCTACGCTGCCGTTCGTCTTTTTGGAAAAGCTAATGACGCGACTTACCATGCTCAACAGCTTGACAATAGCATTGACCTAAATGGAGACGGCATCCTCTTCTACCCAGACTTTCAAGTTCATATCAAGGCTGGGAAAAACATCACTTCCAATCTTCCTTGTGAGATTTACACAGCAGATGGAACCTTGACTCTCAACACGATTGAACATGTTCGCTCAGCTATTTTTAGCGACCACCAAGGAAATCAAGTCCATCTTCCTATCCAACAGGCTCCTCATACGATGACTGAGGAAGTCGCTGCATTTGCACAGATGATTCAGCAACCAGACCAGACACTCTACCAGAATTGGCTGGATGATGCAGGCTCTGTTCATGACCTACTATATACCATGCGCCAGACTGCTGGCATTAGATTTGAGGCAGAAAAATGAAAACCAAACTACCGACTGAATGGCAAGAACTGAGCGACCAACTCGGTTTCCAAGAATTCACCCCCATTCAAACCCAACTATTTGAGCCCCTTCTTGCAGGAGAAAACCTCCTAGGAGTGAGCCCAACAGGAACTGGTAAGACCCTAGCTTACCTCCTTCCAAGTCTTCTCCGACTACAAAAGAAAAAAGCCCAGCAACTCTTGATTCTAGCACCAAATACAGAACTAGCTGGACAGATTTTTGATGTATGTAAAACATGGGCAGAAGCCATCGGTTTGACAGCCCAACTCTTCCTATCGGGTTCAAGTCAGAAACGCCAAATTGAACGACTCAAAAAAGGACCAGAAATTCTAATCGGTACTCCTGGCCGTATCTTTGAGTTGATTAAATTGAAAAAAATCAAGATGATGAATGTGGAAACCATCATTCTGGATGAATTTGACCAGTTACTTGATGATTCTCAGATTCACTTTGTCGAGAAAATCACTCACTACGCACCTCGTGACCATCAACTCATCTACATGAGTGCGACAACCAAATTTGACCAAGAAAAGATTGCATCTAACACGCGAACCATTGATCTCTCTGACCAAAAATTGGACAACATTCAACATTTCTATATGCAGGTAGACCAGCGTCACCGAGTGGATATGCTACGAAAACTAGCTCATGTTGAGGATTTCCGCGGACTAGTCTTTTTTAACAGCCTATCAGACCTTGGCAGTGCAGAAGAAAAATTACAGTATCGTGATATCTTGGCTGTTTCCCTCGCTAGCGATGTCAATGTTAAGTTTAGAAAGGTTATCTTAGAAAAGTTTAAGGACAAGCAGCTAACCCTACTTCTTGCAACAGACCTTCTGGCTCGTGGAATTGATATCGATAGCCTCGAATGTGTTGTAAACTTTGATGTCCCTAGAGATATCGAAACATATACTCACCGTGCCGGCCGTACAGGTCGTATGGGCAAGGAAGGTTATGTGATTACTCTCGTCACTCATCCAGAAGAAATCAAAAAACTCAAAAAGTATACAAGTGTACGAGAAATTGTCCTAAAAAATCAAGAACTCTATATCAAATAAAGCCCAATTGCTCTATGCACATCTAGTGTATGGAGCTTTTTCTGTAAGCAATTCTTTCATTTTAGTTCAATATCAGAAAAAAAGAACCTTGCAAAGCAAGATTCTTTTAGTGTCTGACTTAAATAATTGTTCTTCTGGGAACTAAATCGAATTAAGCTTCGATTTCTGTAACCATACCTGAACCAACAGTACGTCCACCCTCACGGATAGAGAATGTAGTACCTTGTTCTACGGCGATTGGGTGGATCAACTCAACGTCGATTGTCACGTTATCACCAGGCATTACCATTTCAGTACCTGCAGGAAGTTCGATTGAACCTGTAACGTCAGTAGTACGGAAGTAGAATTGTGGACGGTAGTTGTTGAAGAATGGAGTATGACGTCCACCTTCTTCTTTAGTAAGGATATAAACTTCACCTTTGAATTTAGTGTGTGGGTTGATTGAACCTGGTTTAGCGATAACTTGTCCACGTTCGATTTCATCACGTTGAACACCACGAAGAAGGACACCTACGTTATCTCCGGCAAGACCTTCGTCAAGTTGTTTACGGAACATTTCAACACCAGTAACAACTGCTTTTTGAGTTTCTTCTTTGATACCAACGATTTCGATTTCGTCGTTGACTTTAACGATACCACGGTCGATACGTCCTGAAGCAACTGTACCACGTCCAGTGATTGAGAATACGTCTTCGACTGGAAGAAGCAATGGTTTGTCAGTGTCACGTTCTGGTTCTGGGATGTACTCATCAACTGTGTTCATCAATTCCATAACGATGTCTTCGTATTTAGAGTCACCTTCAAGAGCTTTAAGAGCTGAACCTTGGATAACTGGAAGATCGTCACCTGGGAAGTCGTATTCTGACAATAGGTCACGGATTTCCATTTCAACCAATTCAAGCAATTCTTCGTCGTCAACCAAGTCAACTTTGTTCATGAAGACGATAAGGTGTTTAACACCAACCTGACGTGAAAGAAGGATGTGCTCACGAGTTTGTGGCATTGGTCCGTCAGTTGAAGCTACTACAAGGATAGCTCCGTCCATTTGAGCGGCACCAGTGATCATGTTTTTAACGTAGTCCGCGTGTCCTGGAGCGTCGATGTGAGCATAGTGACGTTTTTCAGTTTCGTACTCAACGTGTGCAGTGTTGATAGTGATACCGCGTTCGCGTTCTTCTGGAGCAGCATCGATAGACGCATAGTCTTTAGGTTGGTTAACTGATGAAGGCAAGCGACGTGCCAAAACAGTTGTGATAGCTGCAGTTAGGGTAGTTTTACCGTGGTCAACGTGTCCGATAGTACCAATGTTAACGTGTGGTTTACTACGATCGTATTTTTCTTTTGCCATTTGAGTAAAAGCCTCCAATAAAATATATTTTATAGATAGACAGTAGGCAATACAGTCTAACTTTCCTTACTATTTTATCAAATTTCAGCTAAATTGCAAGTGTTTTACAAAGTTTTTGTGAATTATTCTTAATCTGCTAATCTAAATGGTACTTCTACTCCTATCACTTGCCTAAATAAAAATAAAAATCAGGAATTTCCTGACTTTTACTTGGATAATTCTCTTTCTCGTTCTTTCATTATTTTATGATTTTCATACAAGCGAGATAAGAACTTAGAAATTTCTTTTAAGATAGAATAAGTTGGTACAGCGACAATCATACCAATGACGCCATAGATGTTACTTGATAATAAAAGTAATACTAAAATCGTAATTGGATGAACCTTCATTACCCCACCAACGATTCGAGGGTAGAGGATATTTCCATCCACTTGTTGAATGATTAGCATGTAAACAACTGCAATCAGCATTCTATGAGGATCCGTAAAGACATTGGCGATAATCATCGGAATCAAGCCGATACTTGGTCCCACATAAGGAATGAGATTAGCTAATCCTGAAAAGATGGCAAAGACCAAAGCATATTTTAAACCAATCACGCTATATCCGATAAAGGCCAAACAACCAATAATAATCGCATCAATTGCGACTCCGCTGATATAGCGAGCAATTGTCGTATTCAAATTTTTTAAGAGGCCTGCAATATGCAACTTATCTCTCTTTAAAACAGTACGTTCAAGCATCGGTAAAAATTTGTGACCATCTAACAAAAAATAAACCAAAAACACGGGGGTCATAATAATAATCAAAACGGTACTAAAGAGAGCGGATAGGACGCTTCCGACACTATTGGTAACGCTATTTAGGATATTTTGTAAAATATCTACATAGGATAGGTTTAACTGTTGAATAGTCGCTTGAATATCCAAATTTTGAAAGGCTGGATAAGTAGATAAATCCACAATCAAATCTTGTAAACGACTATAGATAGTCTGGCTAGTCGCAATCAAGCTGGTCAACTGATTGACCAAAATAGGTAACAGATAGACTACCCCAATGACAAGCCCCCAGACCAAGGCACACAAGGTTAGTAGAATACCAATAATACGATTAATTTTGAAATACTTTTGTAAAAAATTTACAATAGGATTGGTCAAATAATATAAAAAACTACCTAGAAGAAAGGGAATCATGATGGTGTTTGCAACACTTACAAAAGGCGTTATAATCCCCCCCATCTGTCTCCATAAATAAAAGATGATGGTTAATAATAAAATCTCACTGGTCCAAAAAAATAATTTATTCTTACGAAACATGGGGTACCTCCATTCATCTATTTTACCACACTTTCAAAAAAGCTTCTTTCTTCTATCGTGAAACTGGGAATATTTTTTTCTTTATGTTAGAATAAACTTACTATGAAAAAAATCATTTTAACTCTACTAAGCTTATCCGTGATTGGTTCAGCATCTACTGTTGCTGCTCAAGATTTTAATATTGCTGCTAAACATGCTATTGCTGTTGAGGCAAATACTGGCAAAATTCTCTATGAGAAAGACGCAACTCAGCCAGTCGAAATCGCTTCAATCACAAAATTGATTACGGTTTATCTTGTCTATGAAGCCTTGGAAAACGGAAGTATTACACTATCTACCCCAGTAGATATTTCTGATTATCCTTATAAGTTAACGACAAATTCCGAAGCCAGTAATGTTCCTATGGAGGCCCGTAATTATACCGTCGAACAACTACTTGAAGCAACACTAGTATCTAGTGCTAACAGTGCTGCTATTGCCTTAGCAGAGAAAATTGCTGGCTCAGAAAAAGATTTCGTCGATATGATGCGGGCAAAGCTCTTGGAATGGGGAATTCAGGATGCCACTGTTGTCAATACGACTGGTCTTAACAATGAGACTCTAGGGGATAACATTTACCCAGGCTCTAAAAAAGATGATGAAAACAAGCTCAGTGCTTATGATGTTGCTATCGTTGCTCGTAACCTCATCAAAAAGTACCCACAAGTCTTGGAAATCACCAAAAAAACTTCTTCTACTTTTGCTGGAATGACAATCACTTCGACTAACTACATGTTAGAAGGCATGCCTGCTCATCGAGGTGGTTTTGACGGACTTAAGACAGGAACAACAGACAAAGCTGGTGAATCTTTTGTTGGTACTACTGTCGAAAAAGGGATGAGAGTCATCACAGTCGTCTTAAATGCAGACCATCAGGACAATAATCCTTACGCTCGCTTCACAGCTACATCCTCACTAATGGATTATATCTCTTCTACATTCACGCTTCGTAAAATCGTTCAAAAAGGCGAGGCCTACCAAGATAGCAAAGCTCCTGTACAAGATGGAAAAGAAGATGCTGTCACTGCCGTTGCCAAAGATGATATCTCTCTAATTGAACGTGTTGGAAGTCAATCTTCCCTATCTATTCAATTCACTCCCGATTCTAAAGCAATCCCAGCACCACTTGAAGCTGGAACAGTAGTTGGTCATTTAACTTACGAAGACAAGGACTTGATTGGTCAAGGTTACATTACCACAGAACGTCCTAGTTTCGAAATGGTAGCAGAAAAGAAAGTTGAAAAAGCTTTCTTCTTAAAAGTTTGGTGGAATCAATTTATCCGATTTATCAACGAAAAATTATAAAAAAATCGCGATTTAAACCGCGATTTTTTTGTTACAAGTTCATTTTCAAAGTCCTTGATTTTGAGTAAACCTAAAATCAAATTTTATCCGACTGATCCTTCCATCTCGTAGCTAATCAAGCGATTAAGCTCAACTGCATATTCCATTGGAAGCTCTTTTGTAAATGGTTCTACAAATCCCATAACAATCATCTCAGTTGCTTCAGATTCTGACAAACCACGGCTCATGAGATAATAGAGTTGTTCTTCAGAAATCTTAGATACCTTGGCTTCGTGCTCCAAAGCAACTTGCGAGTTATGAATTTCATTAAATGGAATAGTATCTGATGCTGATAAGTCATCCATGATAATAGTATCACACTCAATGTGAGAAACAGATTTCTTAGAGTTTTTGTTAAAGGTTACTTGTCCACGGTAGTCAACCTTTCCTCCACCTTTAGCGATGGATTTAGACACGATAGATGAGCTAGTATGTGGAGCATTGTGGATCATCTTAGCCCCCGTATCTTGGTGTTGCCCTGCATTAGCAAAGGCAATCGAAAGCATGGTTCCACGCGCCCCTTCTCCATCAAGGTAAACAGATGGGTATTTCATGGTAGTCTTTGCACCCAAGTTTCCATCAATCCACTCAACAGTGGCATCCTTTTGAGCCTTAGCACGCTTTGTTACCAAGTTATAGACGTTATCAGACCAGTTTTGGATGGTTGTATAACGCATATAAGCACCATCCAAGGCAAAAATTTCTACGATGGCAGCATGCAAACTGTTGCTTGAATAAGTTGGTGCTGTACAGCCTTCTACATAATGGACACTTGCTCCCTCATCAACGATAATCAAGGTACGTTCAAACTGACCAGTATTTTCGTTGTTGATACGGAAGTAAGTTTGAAGTGGAATATCCACTTTGACCCCTTTTGGTACGTAGATAAAGGTTCCACCAGACCATACTGCTGAGTTGAGGGCAGCCAACTTGTTATCTGTTGGCGGTACCAACTTAGCAAAGTATTGTTTAAACAAGTCTGGGTATTCCTTGAGGGCAGAATCTGTATCTGTAAAGATAATCCCCAATTTCTGGAACTCTTCCTTCATGTTGTGGTAAACCACTTCTGACTCGTACTGGGCAGAGGCACCTGCTAAATAAGCACGCTCAGCTTCCGGAATCCCGATACGTTCAAAGGTTTCTTTAATTTTTTCAGGAACCTCATCCCAAGAACGGGCTGGTTTATCAGATGGTTTTTGGTAGTAGATCAGGTCATCAAAATCAATCTCTGACAAGTCTGCTCCCCAAGTTTGCATAGGCATTTTTTTGAAGGTTTCATAAGACTTCAAACGGAATTCTAACATCCACTCAGGTTCTCCCTTAGCAGCTGATAGTTCACGAATGACATCTTCGTTCAATCCTTTTCCTGTCGATAGGACAGGCTCTACATCATCATGGAAACCAAATTTATATTCACCAAGGTCAATTGGTTTTGGTTCTACTCTTTCTTCAGCCATAATATCCTTTCTTTCATTCTTCATTTCTACTGATTCATAAGACAAAAGAAACTTGCCTTACTTGTTTTCTTGATTTTCAATTGTTTTCTTTAGGGCGTTCCAAGCTAGGGTTGCACACTTGATTCGTTGAGGAAATTTGGCAACGCCTGATAAGAAGGCTGCATCACCAAGTTGGTCTTGACGATCATCTTTTTGCCCTTGAACCATTTCAGAAAAAATGGTCGCAAGTTCTAAGATTTCTTGCTTGGTTTTTCCTAAAACTGCATCTGTCATCATGCTAGCAGAGGCAGTTGAGATGGTACAACCTGAATTTAGAAAAGCGATATCTTCCAAACGGTCATCTACATCAAACTTGACAGAGAGATTGATCACATCCCCACAGGTCGGATTGTTGAGACTGATTTGCTCAGCATCATCCAACTTCCCTTGATGATGTGGATTTTTCGAATGGTCCGCTACCACTGCCATATAAAGGCTATCTAGTTTAGAAAGTGCCATTGAAAAACTCCTTTGTCTTTTGTAAGGCATCGACTAGCTTGTCGCAATCTGCCTTGGTATTGTAGATATAAAAACTTGCACGAGCTGTTGCTGGAACATCCAAATACTGGAGCAAGGGTTGAGCGCAATGGTGACCTGCTCGAACAGCCACTCCTTCATAATCCAAAGCAGTCGCAAGGTCGTGAGGATGAAGATTGCCTAGGTTAAAAGCAATGACACCCGATCGTTGAGCCAAGTCCTGCGAACCATAAATAGTCAATCCCTCAATCGTCTGCAGTTTTGGAAAGACGTATGAGATTAATTCCTGCTCATGGGCTTCAATCGCATCCATACCAATCTTTTCAAGATAATCTACTGACGCAGCAAGTCCGATTGCACCAGCCATGTTAGGAGTTCCAGCCTCGAATTTCCAAGGCAATTCCTTCCAACTAGCAGATTGTTCATAAACGAAATCAATCATTTCGCCACCAAATTCTACTGGTGACATTTGTTCCAGATACTTTTCTTTACCGTAAAGAACACCGATACCAGTTGGACCAGCCATCTTGTGACCTGAAAAGGCAAAGAAGTCCACATCCAAGTCCTGGACATCAATCTTCATATGAGGCGTAGATTGTGCTCCATCAACTACCATGATGGCTCCAACTTGGTGGGCTATTTGAGTAATTTCCTTAATTGGATTGACGACACCAAGAACATTTGAGGCGTGAGCTAGGGAGACAAACTTGACTCTATCAGTCAATTTAACTCGCAAGTCATCCATATCCAAGGCACCGTCCCTGAGATAAATATAGACCAGCTCAGCCCCAGTCTTACGACAGGCTTCCTGCCAAGGTATGATATTAGAATGGTGTTCCATGATGGAAATCAAGACCTGGTCTCCCTCAGTCAGAACTTCCTCAGCAAAGCGTGCTACCCAGTTGAGACTGGTTGTCGTTCCTCTGGTAAAGAGAACTTCCTTTGTCGAACCTGCATTGATAAACTTACGAATTGTTTCACGAGCCGCCTCATAAGAAGCTGTCGCCCTTTCTGCCAAGGTATGAACCCCACGATGAACATTGGCATTGTCGTTCTCATAGTAGCGGTTAATCGTTCCCAGAACAGCTAGTGGTTTTTGTGTCGTCGCAGCATTGTCCAGATAGACCAACGGTTCATCGTTGACAATCTGGTCTAAAATTGGAAAATCCTTGCGAATCGCTTCTACATCTAACATCGGCTTCCCCTTAGCGTTTTGACAATTTCTCTTCGATAGTCGCAATCATTTCATCACGAACTTCCTTGACTGGTATCTCAACGATAACAGATCCAAGGAAACCACGAACAACCAAACGCTCAGCAGTTGCCTTGTCCAAGCCACGGCTCATGAGATAGTACATATCTTCTGGATCCACCTGTCCGATAGAAGCCGCGTGTCCTGCAGTTACATCATTTTCATCAATCAAAAGAATTGGATTGGCATCTGAACGCGCTTGGTCTGAAAGCATGAGAACACGACTTTCTTGTTGCGCATCTGCTCCCTTGGCACCCTTGATGATATGACCGATACCGTTGAAAGTTAAAGTTGCTTTTTCAAGGATAACCCCATGCTGGAGGATATTTCCGATTGAGTTGCATCCATAGTTAGTCACACGAGTATCAATCCCTTGAATCTGACGTCCACTTGAAAGAGCTACCACTTTTAGGTCGGCATGGCTACCGTTACCAATCAAATCGCTATCAAAATCCGCAACGACATTTCCTTCGTTCATAACACCAATCGCCCAGTCAATGCTTGCATCGTTGCCCAATTTACCACGACGGCTAATGTAGGCAGTAACGTTTTCACCTAGACGGTCAATAGCAGCAAATTTCACTTGCGCACCAGAACGAGCAATCACTTCGACTGTGATATTGGCAGTTGCTTTAGCACTACCCTCACCACGTGACTCCAAACGTTCCAAATAGCTAATTTTTGAGTTTTTACCGGCTATAATCAGAATATGCTTGTTAAATGGCACATCGCTATCGCTGTCTTGGTAGAAAATCCCTTCGATTGGTTCAGCAATCTCAACATTATCAGGAATATAGAGAACAGCACCACTATTGAAATAAGCTGTATGGTAGGCTGCCAACTTGTCATCGTCATACTTAACAGATGACATGAAGAATTCCTCAATAAGCTCTGGAATTTCTTCTAAAGCTGAGTGGAAATCTGTGAAGACAACACCCTGTTGAGCTAACTCAACTGGTGTTTGTTCAAAAACTGTTTGAGTTCCTACTTGCACCAACTTCAAGTGGTTATCTAAAGCTGTGAAGTCTGGAACATTTGCTGATGGCTCACTTTCTGTAATCGTTCCATCGCCCAGATTCCAACGGTGGAATTTGACACGCTCAATAACTGGTAATTCTAAGCTCTCAATTTTATCAAAAGCTTTTTGACGGAGGTCAGCCAACCAGCTTGGTTCAGCGTGCATTTCTGAAAAAAGTTTAATATTTTCTTTAGTCATTTACTTCTCCTAAAAGATACGAGGGAATTACAATTCTTCCTTGTAGTCGTAGCCAAGTTCTTCAGCTAGTTTTGCGTATCCTTCACGTTCCAAACGCGCAGCCAATTCTGGACCACCAGAAAGGACAACACGACCTTCCATCATCACGTGTACCACGTCTGGTGTGATGTAGTTCAAAAGACGTTGGTAGTGAGTGATAATCATAGCACCAAAACCTTCACCACGCATAGCATTCACACCTTTAGACACAACTTTAAGTGCGTCAATATCAAGACCAGAGTCAATCTCATCCAAAAGGGCAAATGTTGGCTCCAACATCAAAAGCTGAAGGATTTCATTACGTTTTTTCTCACCACCAGAGAAACCTTCGTTGAGGTAACGCTCAGCCATTTCTTCTTTCATGTTGAGCAATTCCATTTTCTCATCCAACTTAGTGATAAACTCACGAACTGAAATCTTTTCATCATCTTCCTTACCAGCATTCATAGCTGCACGAAGAAACTCTGCATTGGTGATTCCAGGAATTTCAGATGGGTATTGCATAGCAAGGAAAAGTCCCATACGCGCACGCTCGTCCACTTCCAACTCAAGGATATTTACACCGTCAAACAAGACTTCACCTTTGGTTACTTCATAGTTTGGATTTCCCATGATAGCAGCTGAAAGAGTTGATTTACCAGTACCATTTGGTCCCATGATAGCGGCAATTTCTCCTGTTTTAAGGGTCAGGTTAACCCCTTTTAAAATTTCTTTTCCTTCAATCTCAACGTGAAGATCTTTGATCTCTAATACTGACATGATAGTTCCTTTCTTTTTCAAGGCCTTTACAGTACTTACTGGAAACAAACTTGATTTCCCTAGAAAATACGGTAAAAGGTCAATAAATATACTTTTATAGTATAACAAAAAAAAGCCTAAAAGGCTTTGATTTTGTCTAGAAGCTGAGGACTAGTCTTTCCCTTTTAAATGCTGGTCAATGACATCTACTATTTTACCCATCAAGTAACTGACTCGAAAATTTCTAAAGAGTAAAATGGCCCAAAAGGCTGCCATAATATAGCGACCAGTCATCCAGGCTTCATTGAAAAAATAGGTCTCAGCAGCTGTAAACAGTGCGATGATAATAAATTGTTGTCTATTCATAAACTTATTGTATCATGAAATCTTTCTTTAGTCTTCCTCTACCTTCACTTTATCAGCCAAAAATTCAAATCCTTCTGGAATCAGGCTTTCTTCTGCTTCTTTTTCAGTTTGAGAAGATTTGGCTTTGACTGAAAAGGCTGCGCGAACTTCTTTCCATTCCTCCATGGAAATGGCTAAAATCTCAGGTGAAAAACCTGCTGCCTGACTGAGGATATTGCCAAACATGGTGTTGAGATTGTCCCGTTTCATTGTTTGACCAGCATTGAAGTTAGATTCAAAAGCAAGAATGGCATGGTGTTCATTGGCCGCAACCGGTTGAGAACCAACCAGCAAAGCCTTATCAGGACCCCCAAGACTTTCAATTACCTCTCCCCAGGCATTCTGCAAGCGAATCAGGTTTTGACGTGCTAAATCAGGATTTTCGACGGCCTCTTGTAAGATAGATTGCACTTTATTGCGATCGACACGATAGACTGTCTTACCTGCTGCTGGGCGACTAGGTGCTGGACTAGTTGACTTGGGTATAGTTCCTACATTTGCGAGTTCTTGTTTGAGACGGGCAACTTCCTGTCTCAATGCAGAAATTTCATGTTCAACTGCACCAGAAAAAGCTGGTTCGGGCTTAATCTCCGCCAAACGGATGGTCATCATCTCAGCATAAATCTTGGGCTGCAAACTAGACTTAATATCTGCTAAACTGACTGTCGCCAAGCGAATCATTTCAAACAGATTTTCTTGAGGAAGTGTCAAATTTTCTACAAAGACTGGACTATGATGAGTGTTTTCTCCCCCTGTTTGAACAATTAACAAATCTCTTAAATAGTGCAAAAGATCGGTCACAAAACGAGTCATGCTCTTACCATTGTCAAAAAGAAGATTTAAACAAGCTAAGGCTTTGGGAACATCCTGTTGAGATAAGGCAGACACATAATCATCCAAGGCTGATAGGCTAATAGTGCCAGTAATTTCTTCAGAGATGGCGGTCGTCAATTCATTTCCCTGTGTCAAACTCAGGGCTTGATCCAAAATAGACAAGGCGTCTCGCATTCCACCTTCAGCCCGTCTAGCAATGATTTCCACAGCCTCTGGTTCAGAACTGATATTTTCTTTGTCTAAGATATAGTGGATATGTTCCTTAATATCCTGTGTCTTAATCGATTTAAATTCAAAACGTTGCACGCGGGATAGAATAGTCGCAGGAATCTTGTGCAATTCCGTTGTAGCTAAAATAAAGACCGCATTCTGTGTTGGCTCTTCCAACGTCTTTAGGAGAGCATTAAAAGCCCCTGTAGACAACATGTGAACCTCATCTATGATATAAACCTTATAACGGGCAAGGCTAGGGGCGTAGGTAGATTTATCACGAATTTCACGGATTTCATCGACGCCATTATTAGAAGCCGCATCCATTTCAATGACATCTTCTAAACTACCGTCCGTCACTGCTTGACAAATATAGCAGTTATTACAAGGTTCTCCACCCACTTGATTTGGACAGTTCATAGCCTTGGCAAAGATCTTAGCTACACTGGTTTTTCCCGTTCCACGAGGACCAGAAAAAAGATAAGCATGACTTATTTTCTCTTGCTCCACCGCTTGTTTAAGAGTCTTAGCCACAACTTCTTGACCAACTAGCTGGGAGAAATTTTGACTTCTATATTTTCGATAAAGTGCTTGATACATTAGCCTTTCTCCCCAAACATTGTAAAGTCCCATTCTGTCTTTTCAAGCAAAATAGCGACAAATTGTTCCAAATAATCTCGATCCATAGCATCATAATCATCAATCTCTGAAGAATCCAGATCCAGAACCCCAAGTAATTGACCATTCTTAACCATCGGAATAACAATTTCACTTTTAGCTCGACTATCACAAGAAATATAGTTGGGATAAGTTGTTACATCACCAACCAGAACAGTTTCCTGAAAATGAGCTGCCTCCCCACAAACACCTTTTCCCAGTGCAATACGGATACAGGAAACACCTCCTTGGAAAGGACCCAAAACCAATTCCTTTCCATCGAACAGATAAAAGCCTGCAAATACAGTATTAGGAAAGCGTGATTTTAGAAGAGCACTGGCATTGGAAAGATTAGCCAAAACATTGGTTTCGCCTTCCAATAAAAAAGAGAGTTCTTCATTTAACATTTGATAACGTGATTGTTTTTCTGATTCTAACATAGAACTATTATATCAAAAAAGGCTTACAGACAAAAGAAAAATCCCTTGTTTAGAAAACAAAGGATTTTGTGAATTTTCAATTTGATTAAAGTTCGATATCACCGAACAAGTCAGCCATTGAGAATCCTGTTTGTGTTTCTGGAAGTTCGAAATCACGTTTTTCTTGACGTTTTGGACGACGTGGACGAGGAGCACGTTTTTCTTCTTTTTGTCCTTCTTCTTGAGCTGGACGCTCTTCAAGAGCTTTGATAGAAAGTGATACGCGCTCTGCATCTGCGTTAACTTCAAGAACTTTAACTTGAACTTCTTGACCAACTTTAAGAGCTTCTTTTGGATTTTCAATACGTTTGTGTGAAATTTGTGATACGTGAACAAGTCCATCGATACCTGGCAATACTTCAACAAATGCACCGAAATCAGTCAAACGTTTAACTGTTCCTTCTACTACATCACCTTTAGCCAATTTTTGCTCAACGCCATCCCATGGTCCAGGTGTTGTTGCTTTAAGTGAAAGTGATACACGTCCTTCTTCTTCGTTAAGATCAAGGATTTTCACTTCAATTTCTTCACCAACAGTTACAACTGATTTTGGTGATACGTTACGTTCATGTGACAATTCAGTCAAGTGAACCAATCCGTCAACACCACCAAGGTCGATGAAAGCACCGAAGCTTGTGATACGTGCAACTTTACCAGTTACTACATCACCAACAGCCAATTTACCGAATACTTCAGCGCGAGCTGCTACTGTAGCTGCTTCAACAACTTCACGACGTGAAAGGATGAAGCGGTTTTCTTTAGCGTCAACTTCTTTGATTTTAGCATCAAATTCTTGACCTACAAAACGCTCAGTGTTACGTACGAAACGAGTATCCAACATTGAAGCTGGGATAAATCCACGAACACCTTCAAATTCTACTGAAAGTCCACCTTTAACGGCACGAGTTCCTTTAACAGTAACAACTTCTTCTTCGCGACCAACAAGTTTGTCCCATGCTTTGCGAGCTTCAAGGCGTTTTTTAGATACAAGGTATGTAACTGTATCAGTATCTTTACCAACTACTTGACGAAGTACAAGAACATCCAATACTTCTCCTACTTTAACAAAGTCATTGATATCTGCATCGCGATCGTTTGTCAATTCGCGAAGAGTCAAGACACCTTCAACACCAGTTCCAGAGATTGCAACGTTAGCTTGAGTCGCATCAACTGTCAATACTTCAGCACTAACAACATCACCAGTCTCAACTTGGCTAACGCTATTTAGCAAATCTTCAAATTCGTTCATCTAAAAAATCCTCCAACAATCAAGTTTTTCTTAAACTTGACATACTTATAATTTTTTTCCTAAGCACCCGCAAGGACATGTTCATATCGTTCACGTCTTTCAATTATAAAAATAAAATACCCTAAGATATTTTGCTTTTTATCTTGATTATTACCTAAGAACTGGGGTAGCTGGATTCGAACCAACGCATGAGGGAGTCAAAGTCCCTTGCCTTACCGCTTGGCTATACCCCATTGATAAAATGGAGAGAGAGGGATTCGAACCCCCGAACCCGAAGGAGCGGATTTACAGTCCGCCGCGTTTAGCCTCTTCGCTATCTCTCCTATAATCAACATGGACTATTATATCATGAAAATTTCAAAAAAACAAGACTTATTTTGCTAAATTATAATTTTCAATCAAAATTTCCACAGCTTTTTCCAATTTGTTATAAAAACTATCGACATTCCCATTCTTTATGATGGCAAATTGTCCATCTAATTCGGCAATTTCTCCGATAACTTTTTTACCAATAGTCAATGTATAACCTTCAAAACTGTCTTTCCCTACATTGACTTTGGCATCTGCTACTTGAATTTCGATTTTTTTATCTTTCTTACTCATTTCATACCTCTCTTCACTTTTTCTATTTTACAAGAAAATCCTAAAACTAGCAAGAAAAAACTCTATATCATTCTGAGTCTGATATAGAGTTTTCTGCTTTATTTAATGTGTTTTTCTAGTTCTTTTTGGTACTTACCATTTGATTCCAATTTTTCTTTTTGCCATTTTTTCAGTGCTTCTTCATATTCTTTTGTTGTAACGATATCTTTTTGCAATTTCATACCTTTAAAGATATATGGGTCACCCTTAATACCAACTTGTGAGTATGGTTTTGAGAATGGCACAACATTACTTACAACTGGAGAACCACCAGATGAGGCTGTTGGCATCAATAATGAACTATCTGTCAACCAAGCTTGAGCCTTGGCATATTTTTCATAGCGTTCTTCAAGATTTGTAGTTTCTGAATCGGCATCATCTAATAATTTCTTATACTGGTCCAAACCAATCTTAGCTACAACATCCTTATCTTTTCCTTTAGTTATACCAAGGTGTTTCATAGCAGAACCTGATTTAGGATCCATGATAGTTAAATAAGATGCTGGGTCTTGATAGCTTGGAGCCCATCCTGTACTGTTCAAATCATAGTCTTTTTGAGAAGGAACACGCGCTTGAGAAGTGATTGTTTCCTTTTCATTATCTGTCATTTGAAGAACATCGATGACAACATTTTCAGCACCAAGAGTTGATTCGATAGACTGTTTGAAAGAGTTGCTTTGTTGAACGGCGATTGTATCTGTCTGTTCAACTGGGACATCCAAGTGAATTGGGAAGGTTACCCCTTTAGATTCCAAATCTTTCTTAGCTTTTTCGAAGGCTGCTTTAGCCTTGTCAGGATTGTAGATAGAATCCTTACCGTCAACTAGCTCAACACCTTTCCATTGGTCACCATAGTTCACCAACTCTGCTTGAGCGATTTGACCAAAGTTCTTACCACCTGCTTGTACAAAGTTGTCAGGGACTAGGCTGTTACGAATAATCTTATCCGCACCGTCTTCACCATTTAGCTGGGCAGCATAAGAATGGCGGTTGAAGGCAAAGTTGATAGCCTGACGGAAGTCCTTATTAAGCATAGCTTCTTTTGTAGAAGTCTTTTGTTCTTCACTTGTTTTCGCAGTTTTATTATATGACTGACGATTTACGTTAAAGGTGAAGTAATAACTACTTGAGTCCTGTGGGCTATAAGTGATTTTATCTCCGTATTGTTCCAAAGTTGAAGCAAAGTTTGAGCTACTTGGGAAGAGACGGGCTGTCGTATAGGCACCTGAAGAGAAGCTACGAATCAACGATTCCTGATCAGAACCATCGTAGTAAGTCAATTTAATCTTTTCGATTTTTACCTTTTCTTTATCCCAGTAATTTGGATTTTTCTCGTATTCAATCAACGATTTAGACGTCAAGGTCTTCAAGATATAAGGACCATTGTAGAGAATTCCTGCTGGAGTAACTGCTCCATAATCTTTACCTGATGCCTTCAAAAATTCTTCATTTACAGGCAACATCGTTGCTGTGGTGACTTTAGAGTTCCAGAAGCTTTCTGGTTTGTTTAGGGTATATTCAACTGTGTAATCGTCCAAGGCCTTGACACCAACTGTAGAGAAATCATTGGTCTCACCAGTCATGTAGGCATCCAAGCCCTTGATTGAATTTTGGATGAGAGAAACACCGTCTGACTTGCCGTCAGCTACGTGTTTTAGTCCTGTCACAAAGTCATGGGCTGTTACTTCTGCGTATTCTTCACCTTCTGATGTGTACCATTTAACTCCTTTACGAAGTTTATATGTATAAGTCAAACCATCTTTTGAGACAGACCAATCTTCAGCCAAGGAAGGAATAACATTTCCGTATTGGTCATTTTCCATCAAACCATCAACCACGTTCCCGATGACATCTGTTGTAGATGTACGAGTCGCTACACTATAATCCAAAGATGCCGGATCTACTGCATAGACATATGAAAATGTTGTCGGTGCATCTGCTTCTTTATCAGCTTTTCCACAAGCCGCTAATAGAGCTGTTGTGCTCAGGACCACTCCTGCTGTTAAGAGCCACTTTTTCGATTTCATCAAAAATCTCCTTTTGTTTATTTTAATCTACTTTTACAATCCAACCTTCTGGCGCTTCAATATCACCAAACTGAATACCTGTCAATTCATCATAAAGTTTACGAGTCACAGGACCTACTTCTGTTTCACTATAGAAAACATGGAAATCATCACCGTGTTGAATCCCTCCAATTGGCGAAATCACTGCTGCTGTACCACAGGCACCTGCCTCTACAAAACGATCCAGATTATCAATTGGGACATCACCCTCGATAGGTGTCAATCCCAAGCGGTGTTCTGCCAAATAAAGCAAGGAATACTTAGTAATAGATGGCAAGATAGATGGACTCAATGGTGTTACAAATTCATTGTCAGCTGTAATTCCAAAGAAGTTAGCTGAACCGACTTCTTCAATCTTTGTATGAGTTGATGGGTCTAGGTAGATAACATCTGAGAAATGGCGTGATTTAGCCAATTTCCCTGGCAAGAGACTGGCAGCATAGTTCCCACCAACCTTAGCCGCACCCGTACCATTTGGCGCTGCACGGTCGTATTCATCCTGAATCAAGAAATTTGTTGGAACCAAACCACCCTTAAAGTAATTCCCAACTGGCATAGCAAAGATGGTAAAAATGTATTCCTCCGCTGGTTTTACCCCGATAATATCTCCAACTCCAATCAAAAGTGGACGAAGATAAAGAGTTCCACCTGTTCCATATGGTGGTATGTATTCTTCATTCGCGCGGACAACTTCCTTACAAGCTTCTACAAACATGTCTGTCGGAACTTGTGGCATCAAGAGACGATCACAAGTGCGTTGCAAACGTTTAGCATTTTCGTCAGGACGGAAAAGTTGAACACTACCATCTTTAGTACGATAAGCTTTCAAACCTTCAAATGCTTGTTGACCATAGTGGAGACTTGGAGAAGACTCTGAAATATGCAAAGTTGCATCCTCTGTAAGCTCTCCTTGATTCCATTGTCCATTTTTAAAATGAGCAATATAGCGATAAGGTAATTTCATATAGGAGAAACCAAGGTTTTCCCAATCAATCGTTACTGTCATATTCCACTCCTTATTCTAAAAACCTATTTCTTTTATTCTACACTATTTTTCTAAAATAGCAAGCATATTTTGTAATTTTCAGAAAATTTCTTCAATAAAAAGAACCAGCTCTTCGAACTGATTCCTTTTACAAGTGAAAAATTAGTTATTTTCAACTTTTTCATCGTATTTTGGTCTGATTGTTGTACCTGAATTAATAATGGTACGTTTTTGAACAAGAGGCAAATCACTACGATTATATACTGTACGCCATGGTTCCCAAACAAGCCCTGTCTTTTCTTGAATCTTCACGCGTATATTGCGCACATTTCCTCTAAATTGAAGTTCAGTTTGGAAGCCAGCTGTTCTACTTTTACCATTATCTTCCCATTGACGTGAGCGAATACTTTCAATTCCATCCTTATCATAAGTTACTTCATCCCAGTAAACATAGTAACGAGCAATATAAGCTCCCTTATGTTGTAAATTGAGATAACCATTTTTGTATGAAGTCACTTTAGTTTCAATGTAGTCTGTGTTACTTTGAATGGTGGCTACTTGATTATCTTTCAAGAATGCCGTCTTGTAAGAAATTGGAACAGCAGGGTTTTGTGTACTAAAAGTAGCTCCTTCTTGAATCAAACTCTTCAAATCTTCTACTGTACCTGTCACAACACGTCCAGCTCTATCAGCATTTCCTCCTACGATTGATACTGTTACCTTGGTATCCTTCAATATACGCGCCCATTCAGATTCGGCTTTAATCGGTACTCCTTTAATTACAGCATCGATAGCTGCTTTCAACTCTGTACTCTTGCTTGTTGTTTCAAATTTGACATACATTTGACGTCCGTATGAAACACTTGACACATATACAGGAGGTGTCTTTTCATCAATTCCACGTGCTTTCAATTGATCAACCGTTACTCCTTGGGCAAATACATCTGACGGATTTTTTGGAGCATCAAAGTTTGCAGTATAGTAAATTTGTTTAAAATCGACGACCTCAATTTGTTTCTCACCCTTGTTCACAGCCTCAAAGTCAATTTTTAAATTAACTCCAATCTTTTCAAAATCACTTCCAAATTTTGCTTTCAACTGATTCATGCTGTAAGCAGAAGTTGATTCGTATTGCATACGTGCTGGAGCAGGATTTTTCGCAGCATATTTTTCATGCCAACGATTTAACAAGGTATTCACACCTTCCTGCATACCACTTACAGTTGGATTAGCATCTACATAGCTATCTCCGCCTACCATTCCTGGTAAATCAACACTAATTCTACCTTTGCTACGATCTAAACTAATTTGCTGTGGTTTATTTTCTAGAAGGTCTTGATTGGCTTTAAACAAAGCACCTAGGTAAATATCCCCATTGCTATTAATGGCAACATCAGAAGAACCATTGGAAAGACTCTTCTTCACTTTCTCTACAACCACAAACTCATTCCCTTGTTGCTTTGTGCTTGTATTAGTGTAATTTTCTAGCGCCTCACCTCGTCTAGTTAAAATATCTGTTTTATCATAATTCAAATCAAACAAATAGTGATTGAGTTCAGCAGTAAAATCTGTTTTTGATCTATTTTCTGATTTATTGCTTGTTGCACTCTTGTCTTTTACAGTGCGATACACTTCGACTTCTGCTAAGCTAAGTGGTGTTTTTGAATTATTTAGCTCCACTTTAACATATCGTGCATTAACTCCTGAGAATTGAACATCAATTGTTGGTTGATTGTTTAAGCTATCGATATGTTGACGAGTTACTTCATTTCCAGCTTTATCCAACAAAATAACATCAAAATTAGATAAACGCTTTGCTACATCCCCATCTCCACGATTGTAGATACGAACAGTTCCTACTGATTCTTCTTTCTCTAAATCAACTTTCCACCAAGAATGATCTTGAAAATCTGTATGGGTAACTGAACGGTGGCTCCATGCGTTATCACGGTTGCCATCAACTGCTCTAGACGCTTCTCCTCCATAAGCAATTGAACTTTGACTTGCAGGTTTGTGAGCAGCAATGTTTTCACCCGAAACTGCAGCTACACTTGGCTCTGTAGCTTTTACTACATTTGATTGAAAAATCAGTCCAGAACCTAGTAAAAATGTTGCAATGGCAACGCCACATACTCCAACACTACGCTTACAAATAGAAAAATGAAATCCTTTATCTTGCTTATTTTGAGACATACAAAACTCCTTTAATATATTTAAGCTAATTATTTCTTAAGCGCGCTTTCTTTAAACAACAAGAGTATAACATAAAAATATTATAGATTCAATTGTTTTCTTAAAAGGCTAGTATTTTTTATTAGGTCAACTTATATAATTGCTAATATATTAATATCTATATATGCAACAATTGAGTAGTCTATATAGCTAAAAGCAAGAAAACGACCAGGCTTACGTCCCTATCAGTTGGGAATCAGCACTGTTCGTTTTTGTATATATAATCAAATTCAACTCTTAAATCTATAACTTAAGAAATTTCTTAATGAAAAGCTTTTCATTGTTTTTATCATTTCTTAGATTCGAATTCTGTATAAGCTTCCTGAAGATAAGCGTCAAAAACTTCTTCATCTGAAATCGTATCAGAAATGAAGCTTCCGTTGCTAGTGCGTTCTGACAAGTTCAAGTCTTGCAATCGGCTTTCATAGATTGTTCCTTTGTTGGATTGAACAAGTAGCGTTTGGTCATTTTCTTCCACTTCAGTACTAAATAGATCACCGATGAAGCCTTGTTCTGCAACCGCTCCTGCCAAGAAGACACGATGCGGTTTGTTTTTCAACTCACGCAAGACTTGTAAGCCACGTTTGGAACGGCTGGTTGCCGGAATTTCGTCAATAGAAACACGTTTCAAACTTCCACGTTGGGTCAAGAGGTAGAAGGATGAGGTGTTACAGATAAAGGCGGATTGGAGGACATCATCTGCTTTGAGGTTTATAGCTTTGACACCTGCAGCCTTAGCACCGACAACTGGAACCTCTTCGATATTGAATCGCAGGGCATAACCATTTTGGCTAATCAAAAGAACATCATCTAGTTTAATCGGAGCCACTGCTACAATCTGGTCTGTCTCGTCTTTGAGCTTAGCATACTTGACAGACTTAGACTTGTAGGTCCGCCATGGGGTAAATTCTTTGCGTTCTACCCGTTTGATTTGACCGAGACGAGTTGCAGCAAAGTAGGTTGTCGCATCATCAAACCGATCCACGACTTCCACATAGAGGATTTCTTCGTTAGTTTCAAAGTTTGTAATGGTCTGACTCAGATGCTCACCGATATCCTTCCAACGAATATCAGCCAATTCATGGATTGGTCGATAAATGACATTTCCAAGAGTTGTGAACATCAAAAGATGCTGTGTTGTCTTGACAGCTTGTACGAAGATCAAACGGTCATCATCACGTTTGCCAATTTCCTCTAGCGTTGAAGCTGCAAAAGAACGTGGGCTGGTACGCTTGATGTAACCTGCCTTGGTCACGCTGACGTAGGTATCTTCCTCGGCAATCAGACTAGCTGTATCAATCTCGATTGCTTTAGCAGTGTCTTCTAAAGTACTCAAACGTGGAGTCGCAAATTTCTTCTTGACCTCACGAAGCTCTTTCTTCATGAGATTGTACATAGTCCGTTCATCACCGATAATCGCCGCAAGCATGGCAATCTTTTCACGAAGTTCAGCTTCTTCTTCCTGCAAGACAACTACGTCTGTATTGGTCAAACGGTACAGTTGCAAGGTAACGATAGCCTCAGCCTGTTCTTCCGTAAAATCATAGCTAACTTTGAGGTTTTCCTTGGCGTCAGCCTTATTCTCAGAAGCACGGATAAGGGCAATGACTTCATCTAAAATAGAGATGACACGAATCAAACCTTCGACGATATGGAGACGTTTCTCAGCCTTTTCCTTGTCAAAGCGTGAACGTGCCAGAATGACTTCACGACGGTGGGCGATGTAGCTAGATAGGATTGGAACAATCCCAACCTGACGAGGCGTGAAATTGTCAATCGCCACCATGTTAAAGTTGTAGTTGATTTGCAGATCTGTGTATTTGAAAAGATAATTAAGAACAAGCTCCGTATTGGCATCTTTTTTTAGCTCAATAGCAATACGTAGCCCATCACGGTCAGACTCATCGCGCACCTCAGCAATACCAGCCACCTTATTATTGACACGAACATCATCAATCTTCTTGACTAGATTGGCCTTATTGATTTCATAAGGAATTTCAGTGATAACGATTTGTTCCTTACCACCTTTTAGCTTTTCAATCTCAGTCTTAGAACGAACAACCACGCGCCCTTTCCCAGTTTCATAGGCCTTCTTGATTTCATCACGACCCTGGATAATCCCTCCAGTCGGGAAGTCTGGTCCCGGCAAGAATTCCATGAGTTTTTCAACTTTGGCTGTTGGATGGTCAATCATGTAAACCGCCGCATCAATAACTTCAGCTAAATTATGGGGAGGAATGTCTGTGGCATAACCAGCCGAAATCCCAGTCGAACCATTGACCAAGAGATTTGGAAAGGCTGCTGGTAAGACAGTAGGTTCTTTCTCGGTATCGTCAAAGTTCCAGGCAAAAGGAACGGTCTTTTTCTCGATATCCTGAAGAAGATAGCCAGCAATTTCAGACAAACGTGCCTCGGTATAACGCATTGCCGCAGGCGGATCACCGTCCATAGAACCGTTATTACCGTGCATTTCAACTAGAATCTCACGGTTTTTCCAGTCCTGCGACATACGAACCATGGCATCATAGATAGAACTGTCACCGTGTGGGTGGAAATTCCCCATGATGTTCCCGACAGACTTGGCCGACTTGCGGTAGCTCTTGTCAAAGGTATTGCCATCCTTATTCATCGAATAAAGAATGCGGCGCTGAACCGGCTTCAAGCCATCACGAATGTCTGGCAAAGCCCGGTCTTGAATAATGTATTTGGAGTAGCGACCAAAGCGCTCTCCCATGATGTCCTCCAAGGACATATTTTGAATGTTAGACATAATAATTCTCTTTTTAGTGTTTTATTGTAAAGTAAATCTATATTTTATAAATTTAACTGTTTCTTTGTAGGTAGTGAGAAAAGAAGAGCAATCCTACTAATCCTAGAATGAATAAAAGATTAATTTTAATAACAAATAAGCTAAGTAGGGTATTAATTAGGCCGTGAAAAATGGCGCAAAAAAGGACCGACTTAGTCTTTTTGAAAACAGCTGCTAGAAGAATACTGAGATGAATTGCAAATAGACTGAATAATATAAAAGGCATCCCACTTTGGGAACTTCCAATCACAAACCATAAAGGTACATGCCATATTGCCCAAATACAACCTGTTATCAAACCGGAAATCCAAAAGGAGAATCTAGTTTCCAAAGTTGGTTGCAAGATCCCTCGCCATCCCAATTCTTCTTCGCCACCATAAACACAGACTGCACTCAAAAAAACAACTAACAAATTTTCTAGTGGAAAAGCCGTATTAAGCTCCTTAGAGGAGAAAGCAATGACACCTGTCTGCACGAAAATTAGTAAAAGAAATAACAAAATATATTTCTTTGAGTCCCCTAAGATAAAAGAGACTATGCTTTTAATGGATTTTTGAGGCAAACAAGAAATGGCTGCAATGGTTGGACCGAAACCTCCTAGTAAATGGAGAAAAACTCCTAGTGGACTTGTTAGACTTAAGAGGCTCATTTGCGTCAGAAAAGCGAGCAATCCCCAACCAAATCCCCAAGAAATGAGAAAACTAATCAGTAAAAATTTTGTTATCTTATTATTTTGTAAATATTTCATTTGTTTCTAGTCTCTCCTTAGCATACTCAATCATCTTCTCAGCAGTTACTTTGTCATATTGGAAGCCGGTTTTGAGAGAGAAGGCCTGCGCTTCTTTATGGAAAAAGTTCATGGTAGCCAAAAGAGACTTGGTGAGGCTTTTCTGGTCAAAAAAGTCAAGCAAGGCTGTAAATTCTTTCTCTTTCTCAGCAGGCAAATACTGAAAGAGGTACTTGTAGTTCTTGCCAACATCGACCATTCCCTTATCTGCTGCCACTTGCCAAGCTAAAAGCTTGAGCAATTCTTGTTGGCAGATTCCATAGAGATGGTCCGTCGCATAGATGACTTGATGGCGACAGATTCCTTTAACCACGTAAGCTGACACCCACCAAAATTCATTGCAGGAATTTTTAAAATCCATTTCAGTAGCTGAGATTATCCAGTAACGCTCTGGATTTGGGAAATAAGGTTCAAATAAATGCTCTGGATCTTCTAAAACAGTAAATCCAGCCTCACTGTCTACCCACTCTTGAATGTAGTCTTTGGGGCAGAGGGTTAAATCAATCCTATTGCCATCTTCAAAGAGCATGAGAAATAGACGGCGATGACCAAAACCAACTTCTTGCTCAATAATGCGCTTCCCAAACAGGTCCAGCCAAGAAAGGTCACTCGTCAGATTATCTAAATCGTCCACGACATAGACCACGTCATAGTCTTGAAATTCATCTTTTGGAGCATTTTGGTTTATCCGTGAACCAGACATGGCGACAGCTTTGACTTTCAAATTTTTAGCTGTCTTTATAATTATATCGAGTATTTCTGTTTCGGTTCTCATATTAATACCCATTCGTTAAAGACAGACTTAAAACACTGTCGCTTCTTCCAGCGTAAACTTGACATTATCTTCAATCCATTTACGGCGTGGTTCGACCTTGTCTCCCATGAGGACATTGACACGACGTTCTGCGCGTGCTAGGTCTTCAATTGTAACACGTATGAGGGTACGAGTTTCTGGATTCATGGTTGTTTCCCAGAGTTGGTCTGCATTCATCTCACCAAGACCTTTATAGCGTTGGAGGGTAGCACCTTTACCAAACTGCTTGCGGAGTTCTTCTAGTTCTCCGTCCGTCCAAGCGTAGGCCACTTCTTCTTTCTTGCCTTTACCTTTTGACATCTTGTAAAGAGGTGGAAGGGCAATATAGACATGTCCCGCCTCAACAAGCGGACGCATGTAGCGGTAGAAAAATGTCAAGAGCAAGGTCTGGATATGAGCACCGTCAGTATCCGCATCGGTCATAATAATGATCTTGTCATAGTTGGCATCTTCAATGGAGAAGTCTGCTCCAACACCCGCACCAATGGTATAAATCATGGTATTGATTTCTTCATTTTTGAGGATATCCGCCATCTTGGCTTTAGCTGTATTGATAACCTTACCACGAAGAGGCAAGATTGCCTGGAACTTGCGGTCACGGCCTTGTTTGGCAGAACCTCCGGCAGAATCCCCCTCGACTAGATAGAGTTCATTCTTAGCTGGATTCTTAGACTGGGCTGGGGTCAATTTCCCAGACAGCAAGCCCTTGTCTTTTTTATTTTTCTTACCATTTCGGCTCTCATCACGCGCCTTACGTGCCGCTTCACGAGCATCACGCGCCTTGATAGCCTTGCGGATGAGGTTAGAAGCCAATTCCCCATTTTCCATAAGGAAAAAGGTCAACTTATCAGCTACAATCCCATCCACAACTGGACGCGCTAGTGGACTTCCAAGTTTGTCCTTGGTCTGGCCCTCAAACTGCAAATGTTCTTCAGGAACTAAGATAGAGAGAACGGCTGCTAACCCTTCACGGTAATCTGACCCTTCAAGGTTTTTATCTTTTTCCTTGAGAAGCCCCGTCTTACGCGCATAGTCATTCATAACCTTGGTAATGGCAGACTTAAGTCCTGTCTCATGAGTTCCCCCATCCTTGGTACGAACGTTATTGACAAAGGACAGAATGTTATCTGAAAATCCATCATTGTACTGGAGAGCAACTTCCACTTGGAAACCATTATCTTCCCCCTCAAAGTACAGAACTGGTGTCAAGGTTTCCTTGTCTTCGTTTAGATAAGAAACAAAGTCCTGCACCCCATTTTCATAATGGAACTCAATAGCTTCATCTGTTCGCTTGTCCGTCAAAGACAAGGTCACATTTTTCAAGAGAAAGGCTGACTCATTGAGACGCTCTGAAATGGTATTGTACTTGAAGTCTGTCGTAGAAAAGATGGTTGCATCAGGCATAAACGTAACTTTAGTACCTGTTTTAGACTTGGGCGCTGTACCGATTTTCTTCAAAGTCGTGACAGGTTTTCCACCATTTTCAAAACGTTGCTTGTAGATTGCCCCATCACGGGTGATTTCAACTTCTAACCAGCTAGAAAGAGCGTTAACAACGGAAGAACCGACCCCGTGGAGACCACCAGATGTCTTGTAGCCACCCTGACCGAATTTCCCTCCAGCGTGAAGAATGGTAAAGATAACCTCAACTGTTGGAATCCCCATAGCGTGCATTCCAGTCGGCATCCCACGACCATGGTCCTGCACAGTCAAACTCCCGTCTTTATTGATGGTCACATCAATACGGTCTCCAAATCCAGACAAGGCCTCATCGACTGCATTGTCGACGATTTCCCAGACGAGATGATGGAGACCTGCCCCATCAGTCGATCCGATATACATCCCTGGACGTTTACGGACCGCATCCAACCCTTCTAGCACCTGAATGGCATCATCATTATAATTGTTAATATTGATTTCCTTTTTTGACACAAGGAACCTCCTATTCGTTCATCTTTACTATTCTACAGGTTTTCCAAGGATTTTGCAAAATTTTTCTTTCTCCGCTGTGACAATTTCAGCAGAGATTCTCTGCCTTTCTTCTCCATTTCATGATATAATAGGAGTATGATTACAATAGTTTTATTAATCCTAGCTTATCTGCTGGGTTCGATTCCGTCTGGTCTCTGGATTGGACAAGTATTCTTTCAAATCAATCTGCGCGAGCATGGTTCTGGTAACACAGGAACAACCAATACCTTCCGCATCTTAGGAAAGAAAGCGGGTATGGCGACCTTTGTGATTGACTTTTTCAAAGGAACTCTAGCAACGCTTCTTCCGATTATTTTTCATCTGCAAGGCGTTTCGCCTCTCATCTTTGGACTTTTAGCTGTTATTGGACATACCTTCCCTATCTTTGCAGGATTTAAGGGTGGTAAGGCTGTCGCAACCAGCGCTGGAGTGATTTTCGGATTTACTCCTGTCTTCTGTCTCTATCTAGCGGTTGTTTTCTTTGGAACCCTCTATCTTGGTAGTATGATTTCACTATCTAGTGTCACAGCATCTATCGCAGCTGTCATCGGAGTTCTACTCTTTCCACTTTTTGGTTTTATCCTGAGCAACTATGACCCTCTCTTCATCGCTATTATCCTGGCACTTGCTAGCTTGATTATCATTCGTCATAAGGACAATATCACACGCATCCAAAATAAAACTGAAAACTTAGTCCCTTGGGGATTAAACTTAACCCATCAACATCCTAAAAAATAAAACGCCAGTTTTGAACAGAACTGACGTTTTTTTATATGCTTATTTTGATTTGATATAGTTGATACCATCTGCTTTTGGTGCAACTGCTTTTCCAAAGAAGGCTGCCAAGACAAGAATAGTCAAAACATAAGGTGCGATTTGAAGGTAAACCGCAGGCACTCCTTGTAGGAAAGGTAATTGAGAACCGATAACAGCCAAACTTTGTGAAAGTCCAAAGAAGAGACTAGATAACATAGCTCCGATTGGGTTCCATTTACCAAAGATCATCGCAGCAAGGGCGATAAATCCAGGTCCAACAATAGTTGTCACTGAGAAGTTAACTGAGATGGATTGAGCATAAATCGCTCCGCCAATTCCACCTAAAAAACCTGAAATGATAACCCCTAAATATCTCATCTTGTAGACATTGATTCCCAAAGTATCCGCTGCTTGAGGGTGCTCACCGACAGAGCGGAGACGAAGACCAAATCGGGTCTTGAAGAGGATAAACCAAGCAAGGAATGAGAAGGCAATGGCCAGATAACCAAGCAGACTAGTTGACTTGAAGAAGATATCACCAATCACTGGGATATTTGCCAAGACTGGGAAGTCAAAGCGTCCAAAAGTCTGACTTAGGTTGTCGGTTTGTCCTTTGTTATAAAGAACTTTAACTAAGAAAACAGCCAAGGCAGGTGCCATCAAGTTCAATACCGTACCGCTGACAACATGGTCTGCACGGAAATGAATCGTTGCCGCTGCGTGGATGATAGAAAAGATTCCCCCTACCAATCCCGCTACAAGCAAGGATAGCCATGGAGTCGCTGCTCCAAATTGTTCTGCAAATTCAAGGTTAAAGACAACTCCAGAAAAGGCACCCATAACCATAATTCCTTCAAGACCGACGTTTACTACACCACCACGTTCAGAGAAAACACCACCGATACTTGTAAAGATGAGGGGTGCTGAGTAGATCAGCATAGAAGACACCAAGAGGGTGAGCAAGGTTGTAATAGACATCTTTACTTACCTCCTTTAACTTGTTTTTTCGGTTTGACAAAGCGTTCGATAAGATAATGAACACTGACAAAGAAGATAATAGACGCTGTTACAATGCTGACAAGCTCAGACGGTACCTGCGCAGCATTCATACCAGGGGCTCCAACTTGGAGAACACCAAATAGGAAGGCTGCAAAGAGAATACCAATTGGTGAATTTGCCGCAAGCAGACTAACCGCCATCCCGTTAAATCCGACAGCTAATGATGCCCCTTGAACATAGACGTTCTGGAAGGTTCCCAGACCTTCAACAGCACCACCAAGACCAGCCAAGGAACCTGAGATAATCATTGATAGGATAATAGTCCGTTTGGCAGAAATACCAGCGTATTCTGACGCGTGAGGATTAAGACCAACCGCACGGATTTCAAAACCAAGGGTTGTTTTCTTGAGCATGAACCAAATGACTGCAACGGCAATGAGAGCAAAGAAAATACCGATATTCATCCGCGAATTACCAGTCAACTCAGCCAACCAAGGTGTCTGATAGGTTGCGTTAGCCCCAACACGAATGGTCGAATCTGTACTTTGCATGAAGTCTTTAGGGAAGGCATGGATAAAGGCATTTCCTACATACAAGACAATGTAGTTCATCATGATGGTTACGATAACCTCTGACGTCCCTAGATAGGCTCTAAGAATACCTGGAATGGCACCGACAATCCCACCAGCAATCAGGGCAATCACGATAGTTGCTAGAATCATCAAGGGACGTGGCATATCTGGATGCGACAGGGCAAACCAACCACTTAGAATCCAACCAGCCAAAGCCTGACCAGGAAGTCCGACGTTAAAGAAACCAGCACGACTGGCAACGGCAAAGCCAAGACCAATCAAGACCAAAGGCCCCATAGCACGGAAGATCTCCCCAATCCCACGCAGACTACCAAAGGCTGTATAGAACAATTCTTCGTAGCCCCAAATAGCATCATAACCGAAGATCCACATGACAATGGCTCCGAGTAAAATTCCTAGGAAGACAGAAATCAAGGGAACCGAAATTTGTTGTAATTTTTTAGACATCACTCTTCTCCTTTCCCAAGTTTCCACCAGCCATCAAGACACCAAGTTCTTGTTTATTAGTTGTTTCTGGTGATACAATACCTTGAATCTTGCCATCGTGGATAACGGCAATGCGGTCTGAGACATTTAAAATCTCATCTAGTTCAAAGCTGACAACAAGGACAGCCTTGCCATTATCACGCTCTTCAATCAAGCGTTTGTGGATATATTCAATGGCACCGACATCCAAACCACGAGTTGGCTGGCTGACGATAAGGAGATCAGGATCTCGATCAATTTCACGAGCAATAATTGCTTTTTGTTGATTTCCTCCTGAGAGTGCAGCTGCAGGCACAAATTCACTAGCAGCACGAACATCAAATTCTTCCATTAGCTTTTTAGCATAAGAAGTAATATTTGCATAGTTCAAAATTCCATTTTTACTATGTGGTTCTTTATAGTAGGTTTGAAGGGCAATATTTTCAGAAATCATCATTTCCAAAATCAAACCATCACGGTGACGGTCTTCTGGAACGTGCCCAACACTCAACTCTGTAATCTGACGTGGATGCAAGCCCACAATTGAATCTCCTTTTAGCTCAATGCTACCAGATTCAACCTTGCGAAGGCCTGTGATTGCTTGAATCAGCTCAGACTGACCATTTCCATCAATCCCTGCAATACCAACAATCTCTCCAGCACGAACATCCAAGGATAGATTTTTCACAGCTGGGACACCACGGTTTTCATTGACCACCAAATCTTTGATTGACAAGACCACTTCTTTTGGTTGAGAAGCTTGTTTCTCTGTTTTGAAGGAAACAGAACGTCCTACCATCATTTCTGCCAAATCTGCATTGGTAGCTCCTGCAATTTCGACGGTTTCAATAGATTTCCCACGACGGATAACTGTAACGCGGTCAGAAACTGCACGAATCTCGTCCAACTTGTGAGTGATCAAGATAATTGATTTTCCTTCTTTGACAAGATTTTTCATAATAGCCATCAACTCATCAATTTCTGATGGAGTCAAAACAGCAGTTGGTTCGTCAAAAATAAGGATATCAGCCCCCCGATAAAGAGTTTTTAAAATTTCTACACGTTGTTGGGCTCCAACTGAGATGTCTGCTACCTTGACAGAAGGATCTATAGCTAAGCCGTAACGTTCAGAAAGAGCCTTGATTTCTTTGCTAGCTCCAGCAATATCTAGCACACCATTTTTAGTCAATTCACTTCCTAAAATGATGTTTTCAGCCACTGTGAAAGCCTCTACCAACATAAAGTGCTGGTGAACCATTCCGATTCCCAAGCTAGCTGCTTTAGATGGTGAGTCGAGATTGACAACTTGACCGTTGACCACAATTTCACCACTGGTTGGTTCAAGAAGCCCTGCTAACATGTTCATTAGCGTGGATTTTCCAGCCCCATTTTCTCCTAAAAGTGCATGAATTTCACCTTTTCGTAGGTGCAGGTTGATTTTGTCGTTGGCAACAAATTCACCAAACACCTTGGTAATATCACGCATCTCAATGACATTTTCGTGTGCCATGTGCTCTTCCTTTCAGAGTCTTATTTTATTTCAATAAAACTTGCTAGTTTGTCTAGTAACAAGCTTTACTGAGACAAAATGACTTTGCCTCAACTCTTAAAAAAGCGGCCGAGGGCCGCTTCCTAAGAAATGACTTCCATCCATTATTTTTCAGGAACTTTTACGCTTCCATCAAGGATTTTAGCTTTAGCAGCTTCAACAGCTTTTTTACCTTCTTCTGAAAGGTTTGTCACTGCCAAGTCAACCCCTTTATCTTTCAATGAGTAAACGATCACTTGACCGCCAGGGAATTCACCTTTTTCTGCCTTGTTAGCAATATCTTTTACAGTTGTACCAACTTGTTTCAAAGTAGATACAAGAACAAAGTTTGATTCTTTACCATCTTTAGAAGTGTATTTACCTTCTGCTACTTGGTCACGGTCAACACCGATAACCCAAACTTTTTCACTTTCAGGACGGCTTTCGTTGAGTGATTTTGCTTCCGCAAAGACACCAGCACCTGTTCCACCCGCTGCTTGGTAAACAACGTCTGCACCAGCTGCGTATTGTGCTGCTGCAATTGTTTTACCTTTAGCAGCATCACCAAATGAACCAGCGTAGTCTACTTGAACTTTGATAGATGGGTCTACTGACTCAACACCAGCTTTAAATCCAGCTGCAAAACGTGAGATAACTTCAGACTCAATACCACCTACAAAACCAACTTGTTTTGTTTTAGTTGTTTTAGCTGCTGCAACACCTGCAAGGTAAGCAGCTTCGTTATCAGCAAATGTTACGCTAGCAACGTTCTTTTGATCTTTAATCACATCATCAATCAAGACATAGTTCAAATCAGAGTGGTCTTTCGCTGCTTCTTCAACCGCATTGTGAAGGGCAAAACCAACACCGAAGATTAGGTTGTAACTTCCAGCCGCTTGTTGCAAGTTGTTAGCGTAGTCAGCTTCACTTGTTGATTGGAAGTAAGTAAAACCTTTATCTTTTGAAAGATTGTGTTCTTTACCCCAGTCTTGCAAACCTTCCCAAGCTGATTGGTTGAATGATTTGTCATCAACACCACCAGTATCAGTGACGATTGCTGCTTTTGTCTTCACATCAGAAGATGAAGCTGCGTTACGAGAAGAGCGGTTACCACATGCAGCAAGTCCAACTGCTGCCACTGCAACTAGACCAAGGCCTAGCCATTGTTTCTTGTTCATTACTGAACCTCCTAAATAAGATGTGCAACGATGTTGCAAGTATGGATTTATTGGCCACAAGGACCGTGCCACTCAGAGAGCGACTCAGACTAGTTTAAGTCTGTAAAAGAGTATGGAAGTAACTCCCCGACCGTCATCTCGACCGTCGATTTATCTTTTGCGACTAAGGTCACTTTTAGATCTTGTTCAAAAAATTCAGCCATCACTTGGCGACAAGCACCACATGGTGAGATTGGTTTTTCAGTTTGTCCATAGACAATCAATTCTGAAAACTCTCTTTGGCCTTCAGAAACTGCTTTAAAAATGGCTGTACGCTCTCCGCAGTTTGTCAAAGAATAGCTAGCATTCTCGATATTGACACCTGTATAAATGTTCCCATCTTTCGCCACCAGAACAGCGCTAACAGGAAAGTGAGAATAGGGTACATAGGCTTGCTTGCTGGTTTCAATAGCTAGTTCAATCAACTCAGTAGTCGCCATCAGCTAATTCTCCTTTTAAAATGGCTACCCCAGATGACGTTCCGATACGGGTCGCCCCTGCTTCCACAAAGGCAAGAGCATCTGCATAAGAACGAGCTCCACCAGCTGCCTTGACACCCATATCAGGTCCAACTGTTTCACGCATTAATGTAACATCTGTTACCGTAGCCCCACCAGTTGAAAAGCCAGTAGATGTTTTGACAAAGTCAGCTCCCGCTTTTTGGGCTAATTGACAAGCCACAACTTTTTCTTGGTCGGTCAGAAGGCAAGCTTCAATAATGACTTTAACCAACTTGTCACCACTTGCTTCTACTACTGCGCTAATGTCTGATTCAACCAAATCAAGATTACCTGATTTGAGGGTGCCGACATTGATCACCATATCAATCTCATCTGCACCATGTTGGATAGCTTCTTTGGTTTCAAAAGCTTTCACGGCTGAAGTTGTTGCTCCCAAGGGAAAACCAACTACAGTACAGACCTTGACATCTGTACCTGCAAGCCCTTTTTTAGCATGTTCAACCCAGGTCGGATTAACGCAGACGCTGGCAAAATCATACTCTCTAGCCTCAGACAACAAACAATCAATTTGTTTTTCTGTCGCTTCCTGCTTTAAAAGCGTATGATCGATATATTTATTTAATTTCATATACGGATTCTCCTATAGTTTATGAGATAATTTCTATAATTTCTCGTAAACTTTGCACCCTGTCATTTATTTTAACATATTTTTGAAAATCTGTAACTAGCTGAGGAGAATTTTTTCCATTTGTGTATACTTTTGCAACAATTTCTCCCTTTTGAACGGAATCTCCAACTTTCTTTTCAAAAACAATTCCAGTTTCATAGTCCAAATCATCAGTCTTGACTGCACGACCAGCACCCAGTCTCATGGCATAGAGACCAAATTCCATGGCTGGAAGAGCTGAAATGACACCTGTTTCCTGGGCAGGGATATCCACCACATGGGCAACATTGACTGGGCGATAGAGATCTTCCAAGTCTCCACCTTGAGCTTGGACCATCTCCTCAAACTTAGCTAGCGCTTGGCCATTTTCAAGATGTTGGCGAACTTCTTCAACTGTCTTATTCACATTTGCCAGACCAAGCATAATTTGAGCCAACTCACAAATAAAGTGGGTAATATCCTGACGGCCTTGTCCTTGTAAAATTTCCAGTGCTTCAAGGATTTCCAGACGATTTCCAATCGCTCGTCCCAAGGGCTGGCTCATATCTGTAATCACTGCTACCGTTTTCCGACCAACAGCCTTACCAAGATCCACCATGGTTTGAGCCAGTTCTCGCGCTTCATCAACAGTTTTCATGAAAGCACCCTCACCGACAGTTACGTCTAGTAAAATAGCATCCGCCCCTGCCGCGATTTTCTTGCTCATGACCGAACTCGCAATCAAAGGAATCGTGTCGACAGTTGCGGTCACATCACGGAGGGCATAGAGAAGCTTGTCTGCTTTAACCAGCTGGTCTGATTGCCCAATGACGGACACTCCAATGCCCTGCACCTGACGAATGAAATCCTCTTGACTGCGCTCAACTTGATAGCCTTTAATGGACTCCAATTTATCAATGGTTCCACCAGTATGGCCAAGACCACGACCACTCATTTTTGCCACAGGTACACCAAAGCTAGCAACAAGAGGAACCAAAATCAAGGTCACCTTATCACCAACTCCACCAGTAGAATGCTTGTCAACCTTAACCCCATCAATAGCTGATAAATCAAACTCTTGACCAGTCTTGACCATATTCATAGTCAAATCTGAGATTTCTCGTGTCGTCATTCCTTTGAAATAAACAGCCATAGCAAAGGCAGACATCTGATAATCAGGAACAGTTCCTGACACATAGCCTTCAACTAACCATTCAATTTCACTTGAAGTCAGCTCTTGACCATCTCGTTTTTTTTGGATTAAATCAACTGCTCTCATTCTTTCACACTTCTAAGGATATAGTATCCCTTATCTTTTTTGACGATTTCACAATTTCCAAACACCTCTTCCATCTTGGACTTGGCACTTGGAGCCCCTTGTTTTTTCTGGATAACGATAGTCAAATCCCCACCAGTTTCCAAGAAATCTTCGCTTTTCTCAATGATTTCATGAACCACTTGCTTGCCTGCACGGATAGGGGGATTGGAAATGACATGGTCAAATTTCCCTTCAACTTGTTCATAGATGTTGGACTGGAAAATCGTCGCTTCTACTTTATTTCGTTCAGCATTTTGTCGCGCCAAATCTAAGGCACGATTATTGATATCAACCATGGTCGCCTGAACTCCAAAAGCCTTAGCCAAGGACAAGCCCAAAGGCCCATAACCACAGCCTACATCAAGGACAGTTTCTCCTTGGTTGACCTCAAGACACTTGAGCAAGAGTTGACTGCCAAAGTCAACCATTTTCTTGCTAAAAACACCCGCATCCGTCAAAAAGGTCATGTTTTCTCCCAACAAGTCCACTCTCAACTCATGAATGTCGTGAGCAACGTCAGGATTTTCTGCATAATACATTTTACTCATGAAACTATTTTACCATAATTTAACTCAAATTGTAAATCGTTTACAAATTGATAATAAAACGAAAAAGACTGAAGAAAGCTAGTAAGTAAAACCTTTTCTTCAATCTCTTTCAACTTTTATAAACGAATGACAAGTCATTGGGAGCTATAAGGTATCACAGTCAGGATAAAATAACAAATTTATTGTCTATCATCAGAAGCATTTTGATTACTGTTGCTTAACCTTAAAATACTTTATTATCAACAGGATTCCCAATAAGATGTTTAGATAAAAGCCCAACTGATAAGTTTGTGTCAGAATTTCCAAACTTGTCCAAAGTCGGATTAAATCTTCTAGTGACATACGGAAGAGATAGCCCTCTGTAGCAATCCACAAAATCAAAAATAGATAACTACCAGCAGCAAGCCATTTTGTCCACTGTTTTTTTAGTAGCCAAGCAATCAAGAGCGAACAAAGAAAGACAGCTGTTACAATGGCATGTTCCATCAAAAAAGTAAAACCGTAATAGATTTCCACAAAGCGTCTACCATTATCCGCATTGGCTCCTTTTAAAAAAGGTAGGGCAAAACTTAAAATAAAACAGAGTTCCAATATATAACTTTTTAAGATTTTCATGACACACCTCCTATAAGTTGTGAATCCCAAAGCCCCCTTTATTCGCTTATAAGTCAGGAGAAACTACCTCCTACTTCATCAATAAATTGTTCATCCTCTATCTACTTATATTATATACTATTGACTTAACACATTCAAGAAACCGCTTTATTTTTTTAGCTTTTTATGGTATGATAGACAAAATATCTAGGGGAAAACAAATGACCAACGAATTTTTACATTTTGAAAAAATCAGCCGCCAGACTTGGCAATCTTTACATCGAAAAACAACACCTCCTTTGACAGAAGAAGAATTAGAATCCATCAAGAGTTTTAATGACCAGATTAGCTTGCAGGATGTTACCGATGTCTATCTTCCCCTAGCCCATCTCATCCAAATTTACAAACGTACCAAGGATGATTTGGCCTTTTCAAAAGGAATTTTCCTCCAACGTGAAAGCAAATCCCAACCTTTTATCATTGGAGTTTCTGGGAGTGTTGCCGTTGGAAAATCCACAACTAGTCGCCTACTGCAAATTCTACTTTCCCGTACGCTTACAGATGCTAGGGTTGAGTTGGTAACAACTGATGGTTTTCTCTATCCCAATCAGACCTTGATTGAGCAGGGGATTTTAAATCGCAAGGGATTTCCTGAAAGCTATGATATGGAAGCACTCCTCAACTTCTTGGACCGCATCAAAAATGGTCAAGATGTGGATATTCCTGTCTATTCTCATGAAGTCTATGACATTGTTCCTGAGGAAAAGCAAAGCGTCAAAGCTGCTGACTTTGTGATTGTTGAAGGAATCAATGTCTTTCAAAATCCACAAAACGAGCGCCTCTATATTACTGACTTCTTTGACTTTTCCATCTATGTTGATGCTGCGGTTGATGACATCGAGAGTTGGTATCTGGACCGTTTCTTGAAAATGCTGAGCCTAGCCCAAAACGACCCTGATAGCTACTATTATCGTTTTACTCAAATGCCGATTGGGGAAGTGGAAGCCTTTGCCCATCAGGTCTGGACCAGTATCAATCTCACAAATCTACAAAATTATATTGAACCAACCAGAAATCGTGCAGAAGTGATTCTCCATAAAACAAAGAACCATGAAATCGATGAAATTTACTTAAAAAAATAATTTCCCCTTGTCAAAACGTAAGTTTTCAGATATAATGGTATAGTTAGTAAATATGGAGGTAAGAACATTGGCAAACATTAAATCAGCTATCAAACGCGCTGAATTGAACGTTAAACAAAACGAAAAGAACTCAGCTCAAAAATCAGCTATGCGTACTGCTATCAAAGCTTTCGAAGCAAACCCATCTGAAGAACTTTTCCGTGCTGCTAGCTCAGCTATCGATAAAGCAGAAACTAAAGGTTTGATTCACAAAAACAAAGCAAGCCGCGACAAAGCTCGTCTTTCAGCTAAACTTGCTAAATAAGAAACAGTCCATAGAGGCTGTTTTTTTGTCCTCAAATAGAAAAAGGTAGAAAATGAAAATCGCAATTATCGGATATTCTGGTGCTGGTAAGTCAACGCTAGCCGAAAAGTTATCTAACTACTACTCCATCCCAAAACTTCACATGGACACACTCCAATTTCAACCTGGTTGGCAAGACAGTGATCGCGAATGGATGTTGACCGAGATGAAAAACTTTCTCACAAAGCATGAAGATTGGGTCATAGATGGGAATTATTCTTGGTGTTTCTATGAGGAAAGAATGGAGGAAGCTGACCAAATCATCTTTCTCAACTTTTCTCCATTGACCTGTCTCTTTCGAGCCTTTAAACGGTATCTCACATACCGAGGCAAGGTCAGAGAAAGTATGGCTAAGGGATGCCCCGAGCAATTCAACTGGGAATTTATTCGTTGGATTCTCTGGGATGGTCGAACAAAAAATGCTAAGGATAGATACCAATACTTAAACAATACTTACCCAGAAAAGATGCATATTCTCCATTCTCAAGCAGAGATTGATTGTTTTTTGCGATCTTTAAAAAAGTAAACAATATAGTAGCATTTCATTAAAATCAGCATGTACTGATTGACTAAAAAAGGAAGTTTTTCATTCAGAAAGTCTTCCTTTTTTCCTTTTATTCAACAATTAAAAATAACTCGAGCAATTTATAAATCAACAATAAAATTCCCCTAGAAATGAAAAGAATCTTGTTCATAGTTTCTGAGTTCGTGATACAAAAAAACTGAAGGAAGTATAGTCCTACTTCTTTCAGTTTTTTATTGTCTCAATTTAGAAAAAACTTCTCCAATCTTACCTTCGATAACTAAATCAGCTTGGCTGTCTTGAGGAGTGCTGGACTTGTTGATAACGACAAGATTTGACCCTGAAAAATAATTGATTAGGCTAGCTGCAGGGTAAACAACTAAGGAAGTTCCACCAATGATCAACAAATCTGCTTGCTGAATGGCTCGAGCTGCGCGACTAAATACATCCATATCTAGCGCTTCCTCATAAAGGGTCACGTCAGGTTTGACCATCTTGCCACAATCTAAGCAGTAGGGAACTGGACCTTCAAGTTCCAAAAAGGCAGTCAAATCATAAAAACGATGACAGCCCAAACAATAATTACGATCTGCACTACCATGCAGTTTCAAAACTTTCTGAGATCCTGCCATTTCATGGAGACTATCGATATTTTGCGTCACAATCGCCTTTAATTTACCTGTTTTTTCCAACGACGCCAGATAATCATGTGCTAAATTCGGCTTGGCATCAGGATAGACCAGATACTTTTTGTAGAAATCAAAAAAATCCTCTGGATAGCGCTCAAACATAGTGCGTGAAACCAGTTGCTCGGCAGTAAAATGGCGACCTAGTTTCAGACTATATATACCATCTGAACTACGAAAATCTGGAATATTAGACTCTGTAGAAACCCCTGCACCACCGAAAAAGACAATGCTCTGACTTTGATCAATAATACCTTGTAATTGTTTAATCTTATCCATTTTGTACTCCTAGGAATTTTCAAGTTAAAAAGTTGAAAGTCTTGACTTCTTGTCAACTTGGCTTCCAACTTTATTTGATTATGATTTAGATATTAAACTGACTAGTCTAGGTCCTTTGACACCATTAGGCTTCCTTCAATTTCCTTATTCTTACCTATTTCAGGATTGATTCATTGTTGATAGTTATCATTTTGAGAACAAGAGAAACCATTCTGAATATAGCCTACCTTTATTCTGCAATCAATGTTTCCAATCCAACCTCCATCATATCAGTGAAGGTATTTTGGCGTTCTTCTGCAGTAGTGTCTTCATCTGGATTGACCAAACTATCAGAAATAGTCATGATAGCAAGGGCATCAACATGGTGTTGGGCTGCCAGATAGTAAAGGGCTGCTGCTTCCATTTCCACAGCCTTGACTCCCCATTTACCAAGCTCGATGTTCTTTTCAAAGTAGTTTGAGTAAAAGACATCAGAAGACAAAACGTTCCCAACGTGGGTGGTCATACCAAGTTCTTTAGCGATATGGTAGGCCTTATCTAGCAAAGCAAAGCTAGCGATTTGTGGAAAATCGTACTGTGGCCAGTCATTACGGACGATGTTTGAGTTAGTTGCAGCTGCCTGCGCCAAAACCAATTCACGAACGTGGACATCTTCATTCAAAGAACCCGCAGTTCCCACACGGATCAATTTTTTCACACCGTAGTCAACAATCAACTCACGCGCATAAATCGAAATCGATGGCATTCCCATCCCAGTTCCCATGACAGATACACGATGACCCTTGTAAGTACCAGTGTAACCAAACATGTTACGCACTTCATTAAAACAAACAGCATCTTCAAGGAAATTCTCCGCAATAAACTTAGCACGAAGAGGATCCCCAGGAAGAAGAATTTTATCAGCAATTTCACCCTGCTTAGCAGCAATATGGATAGACATAGTTTATGATACAAAGAGCGACAAGAAAACGACTGAAAATTAGGAATCTGACAAGAAATCCTAATTTCTCAGTCAGATTATCTATTTTCCAAGTTTTCCGCTCGTGTTCAAATCAAAACACACGCTCTACCTTTCTTTTTTGTATATTTAGGATAGCGACAGAGAACAAAGTAAAAATAGGAAACTGACGACGCATCGCAGATGCTAGACAGTTTATCTTTTTTACACAGTTCTCCGCCCGTATTCAGTTCAATGAATACAGTTAACCCATCCTTTCTTTATTTTATGAAGATTAGAGAGCGACAAGAAAACGACTGAAAATTAGGAATCTGACTAGAAATCCTGATTTCTCAGTCAGATTATCTATTTTCCGAGTTTTCCGCTCGTGTTCAAATTAGAACACTTCACTCTACCTTTCTGTTTTATTTTTTTCTCTCATAGAAAGCTACCTGAATTCTGTTCAAGATTAGCTAGTACTTTCCTTATAAGCTAGACAAACTAACTGTCATTGTACCATCAGATTATAAGACATCATCGTCACTCACCTTAGAATTCAATGTTGTTCCCCAGTGAGTGATTTTTCGATGGGCTTGTGCAAGAATTGGTCTATTATCATAGATTGTTTGCCATCTATTCCAAAAAAGACCAGTTCTTTTCTCAATCTTAATTCGAAGATTGCGCATATTAGACCTCATTGGGAGATTGAGGACAGAGCCTGCGGTCTGATTACGTCCATTCCCTTCCCAAGAACGACTGCGAACAACTGATTGACCATTTTTATCTACTGTAACTTCTTCCCACGATATTGAATAACGTGCAATATAAGCACCACTATGTTGGATAGTCAAGGTTTTATCTTTTACAGGAGTGTAGTTTAATAGTTGTACAGGCTTAGAAGCTTGAGTAGTTACATTATTTTTAGCTACAAATCGAAAAACTTCTACTTCTGCAAGACTGAGAGCTTGATTTTTTTGACGCAATTGAATGCGAACACGGCGACCTAATTTACCATTCAACTGGAGATCTAAACTGCTTCCTTCTAAACGAGAAACATATTGTCTAGCAACTTCTGTCCCTTTTTCATCATATAAAATCACATCAAAGTCTGACAGACGTTTAGAAAGTTCGCCATCCCCACGATTATGAAGGCGAACAAGTCCTACCTGTTCTGTACGACCTAAATCAACTTCCCACCAAGATTGATTTTCAAACTTAGTATGCGTGATAGATTGTTGACTATAATTACTGTTGGTATTACCATCTAGAGCAAGACTAGCATCTCCTCCAAATTCGGTAGAGCTTTGACGTGCTTGTTTTTTCCAAGCAATATTTTCAGCACGAAAAACCTGAACTTCTGCAAGACTGAGAGCGTTATATCCATCTAACTCAATGCGTACAAAACGAGCTTTCTTATAATCAATTGAAATCTGAGCGGAACTATCTCGCAAGTATGCAATGCGCTTTCTTTCAATTTCTTTTCCAAAACTATCCAAAAGAATCACATTAAAATTAGTCAGTCTATCTTGAGCAGCATCTGTTCGATTGTAAATATTAATTTGGCGAATCGTTTCTTCCTTGTCTAAATCGACTTGCCACCAAGGTTTTGATTGAAAATCTGTATGAGTGACAGAGTTATGTCCGTAATTCCCATCTAATTTCCCATCAACTGCTCTTCTAGCATCTCCTCCAAAAGCTGTCGAACTTTGAGTTACTCGTTTTCCTAGAGCTATGTTTTCAAATGATTCTACACTAGGTTGAGTAGACAAGAGGGGAACTTCCTTTTTCTTAAAGAAATAAACGTTGTCCAATTTTTGATCACGATATCCCTGTTTATCAAGCGTATCACGTTTTCCAATATTAAAATTCGGGATAGCATTCATTCTACTTTCAAAATAACCACGCGAACGGTGTTTAAAACTAGAGTTACCTGTAAAGGTTACAATATCGTTATCATTACGAATCAAAGATGTCACAACATTATCATTATCGACCACATAATGTTTTATTTTACCAGATAGAGCCAACTTACGACTTTCTAACCCTACATCCCAGAAACCATTTTTAGCATTCCAAATAGTTCGAGAAGTAATTACTTTAGGAGCGCTAAATGTCGTAACTTTTTTCAAAACATTATTATAAAAAGTAGGATATTTTTGATAAGCTTCAACTGCCGCTATTTGAGCTAAGTAGCCTCCCAGCGAATGACCTGTCATATAAAGATTGGTAATGCTGGAATCCTGCGCTAGTTCTTTTACAACATTACGGATATCATCTGCTTGCGCTGGTTTATTTCCTCCTAACAAAACAAAATCTGCACTTAAATCTTTCGCATCATTCAATCTTGTTCCACGTATAGCCAACATTTGAACAGTATTGTCTTTTAAATAAGGAAGATCACTCTTAGTTTCAAACAAAAAAGCATCCATCCCACTTGCTGTATGATAAGCCTTTTTCATCTTCCAAAATGGGGCTAACTCATTGTGCATCATTTTATATTCTTGACGATCAAGATAAAGACTTGGAAAAGGATTTTTATGATCTAGAATTTTGTCAATGTAATCATCATCACGATAAGCCAACTCCATAAAAAGGAGGGAATCACGATCTGTGACATACCATTGTTTCTTGTTATCATCTTCTCCATCTGCTAATCCATCTCCATCACTATCTGCTAGTAATGGATGGCTATGGTAACCTAAATAGTCTTTCCCATCTTTATTGTAAATATACAATTCATCCTTATTTTTTATTCCATCATGATCATCATCGCCATCAGGATCTAAAAATTTTCCACCGTATAAAGAATTATCTACAAGATCCTTCTCTACATGGAGTTCTCCTTTAGAAATTTTGACAAAGTCTGCCTCTGTTACTGGACGAGAATTTTTCGGCTCATCCTTTAGAATTTCCTCTTTCTTCAATTCCTCATGAGACACAGCAGATTCTCTTTTATATAATCCTTCTCCTTCTTTTTCTTTCTGATTTTTAACAACTTCTTTTGTCTCTATAGTTGATTGAGCAGTTGTTGCTTTTTCCTCTGTAATAGATATTTCCTGTTTTTTATCAGTACCTTCTTTTACGGGAATATCCTTTGCTACTACTGATACAGAGCCTTCATTTTTCAGACCATGATTTCCTTCATTGGCAGAAACACCTGTTGGTACTACGAAAGCAAAACCAACTGCTACAGATACAACTCCGATACTTAATTTTTTTATGCCAAAACGCATAATTTGTTGACCAATTTTCATTTATACATATATCTTTCTTTTATTTTTTTCACCCTCTTTACCAACAATATTCTCCAATCAGCTAATCTCCTTTAGCATCACAATTTCATTTTTATACTTTGTTAGCAAGAATTTGAAGAGGTTCATAAAAGTATAGAAACCTCATTCATTTTTATATCATAATTCTATACAGAAGTTAATTGTTTCATTCATCTTCCGATTTATAGAGATGTTTTCACACTTATTTTTCTTTCTCATAGTGCTGCAAGAATGGCTTTTAGCAAGCCTTTGAAGTCACCTTTAACACGTTCGGTCACTTCTACAACTTCTTCGTGGTTGAGTTCTTCTTGGAAACCAGCAGCAAAGTTAGTAATACATGAAATTCCTAGGACTTTCAAGCCAGAGTGGGCCGCCACAATAACTTCAGGAACAGTAGACATACCAACTGCATCTGCTCCCAATGTCTTATAGGCACGAATCTCTGCTGGTGTCTCATAAGTCGGACCAGTTACACCGATATAGACACCTTCATCAAGCTTGATACCAAATTTCTTAGCCACTTCATGGGCAGTAGCACGGTATTCTGGTGTGTAGGCTTTAGACATATCAGGGAAACGTGGACCAAAGTCATCCAAGTTTTCACCCATCAATGGGTTCTGCCCCGTCATATTGATATGGTCTGAGATTACCATCAAAGTACCAGGACCAAATCCGATACCACCAGCTGCATTGGTTACAATAACACCTTCACATCCAAGAACTTTCATGACACGAACTGGGAAAGTCACAACTTCAAGAGGATTGCCTTCGTAGAAATGGAAGCGACCTTGAAGAGCCAAGACCTTGCGTCCTGCCAGTTCACCATATACCAATTTCCCAGCGTGACCGACTACTGTCGAACGGCCCCAGTTTGGAATGTCTGCATAATCTACTACAACTGGATTTTCGATTTCTTCTGCCAATTCTCCAAGTCCTGATCCAAGGATTAGACCGAACTCAGGCGCTAGTATTCCCTTGTCTTTCAGGAAAGCAGCTGTTTCCTTGATCTTATCTAAAAATGTCATTATGTGTCTCCTTTATTATTTTTTAACATTTGACCGATTTTGTCAAAGGTTTTGGCATTGCGAATGGTGATGTTGCGATAGAAAGGCATCTTGAGCAAGTGCTTGTGATAGGCAGTCTTAGAGTAGGATTCTTCAGAGAACTTTCCCCAGAAAATCCCAAGTTTACCAAAATGAAGAACTTCATCTTCCAGTTTCAAACTGTCTACTTTCTCAATGACTTGCTCCACGTCCAAGCCCTCCGTGTAAAAGAGGACATCTTTTCTTGTCAAGTCTTCGTTCCACCAAGCTGGCAGATTCTTCAGCTCTGCTTCATAGTCTTCTTGATTCAGCAAAGAAAAGCTCTGAATAAATGGATAATAGACTTCAAAGAAAGCCTCTAACTTTTCAACCAATTGGGCTTTGGGAGCTGTCGCAGTAAAGAAAATATTGCCACTGTTGATGTAGGTTTCAACCTTTCCCAGTCCCAACTCTGTCAGTTCTTGACGAAGTTGCGCCATGACAACCTTATTTTTTCCACCGACATTAATGCCCCGAACAAGTAAAGCATATCGCGTCATCTTATACCAATTTATCTAAGAAACTTTCCCCAATCATGGCAGTTTCCACACCAAAGTTATCCGCAACTGTTGCTGAGATATCTGCAAAATGTCCTACTGGAATGACACCATTTCCCTTAAAGGCAGGGCTGTAGGCCAACAATGGAATATATTCACGAGTGTGGTCTGTTCCTGCGTAAGTTGGGTCATTTCCATGGTCAGCAGTAATCAAGAGGAGGTCATTTTCTCGCATAGCTGCGATAATTTCAGGTAAGCGTTCATCAAACTCATGCAAGCAATCACGGTAACCGTGAGCATTGCGTCGATGACCATAAAGGGCGTCAAAGTCCACCAAGTTTGTGAATGAGAATCCTTTCTCAAACTCAGCAAGGCCCATGGTCTTCAATAGTGTATCAATCCCATGGCTATTTGACTTATTGTGCCCCATGTCATGGTTGATACCAGCACCGTTAAAGATATCGTTGATTTTACCAACAGCATAAGTATTGATACCAGCTTCGTTCAATTTATCCAAAACAGTCGGTGCAAATGGAGATACAGCCAAGTCACGACGGTTTGCTGTACGAGTGAAGTTACCTGGTTCACCTACATATGGACGAGCAATGATACGTCCCAGAAGGGCTGGGCGCTCAAGGGTTATTGAACGAGCGTATTCACAGATACGGTACAATTCATCCAGAGGAATGATGTCTTCATGAGCAGCAATCTGCAAAACAGGGTCAGCTGAAGTATAGATAATCAACTCCCCAGTTTCCATCTGACGAGGTCCAAAATCATCGATAACAGCTGTACCTGAGTAAGGTTTATTGGCTTCACGAATGACCTTGCGTCCTGAGAATTCTTCGATTTTTGTAAGGATTTCTTCTGGGAATCCATTCCAGAAAGTATCAAAAGGTTCTGTAATGTTAAGGCCCATGATTTCCCAGTGACCAGTCATGGTATCTTTACCAAGGGATACTTCTTCCAATTTTGTTGCATATCCTGTTGGATTGCTTTCAGCTGGAACAGTCTTCAAAGGCGTTTCACGAGGAATATTTCCTAGACCGATTTTAGCCATGTTTGGCACATTCAAACCAACTGTTTTTGAAATGTGTCCCAGTGTGTCAGAGGCACCATCTGGAACCCCTGCATTGACAAAGTTATTGGCATCAGGTGCAGCACCGATTCCTACAGAATCTAATACTACCAAATGAATACGATTAAATTTTGACATAATGTGTCTCCTTATTATGTTGATTAGTTTGCTTTTGTTGAAGTTAAAATCTGAATCCCGTCTCGTCCAGCAACGATGACCTTATCCACCATTTGGTTGAATAAGCCGTGCTCAACGACACCAACTACATGGTCCAATTCTTGTCCGAAAGCAATTGGATCCTCGATGACATCCAAGGCAAGGTCAATGATAAAGTTCTGCATATCGGTCACAAAACGTTGGCCATCTTTTTCACGGAAGCTTGGTTTATAGCCAGCTCGCTCAAAACGACGAAAGACCTGTTCTGCACCATACTGAACCACTTCTACTGGAAATTTAAAAGCACCTAGTTTCTCGACCAGCTTGCTTTCATCCACTACCCAAATATATTCTTTTGAGGGCGTTGCGACAACCTTCTCCATGAGGAGGGCACCACCACCGCCTTTGATTCCGTTAAACTGGCTATCTACTTCATCCGCCCCGTCAACCGTCACATCAACCAAGTCTACTTGATCAATAGACTTAAGAGGGATATTGAGTCCTTCAGCCTGTTTACTGGTCACACTAGAAGTCGTTACAGCTGTAATCTGTAGTCCTTCTTCCTTAATACGACGACCGATTTCTTCTACGAAATAATAGGCAGTAGAACCCGTTCCCAGTCCGACAACCATACCATCCTTGACAAACTCAGCAGCCTTGATACCTGCCATTTTTTTCAGATTTTCCACTCAAACACCTCCATTAAAGAGCTAACTTCATTATATCATGTATACCTTTATTATTCAAAAGTTGGAAACATCAAATATTCTATTTTCGGCAACATTAAAACAAGAAAATAAGATTGAAAATATTTTTATTCCAGAAATTCTTTATTATCATTTTTAAAAATTTATAAAATGAATAAAAAAAGCAATTAAACAAGAACATTCATTATTATAAAATTATTTCCGTTTCTTTTTTCTATTTGAACTGTCTTTCCCAATATTTCTCATAATTGATTTCCTGTGATACAAAAGTGATTAAATAGAGGCATGGATAAGATAGGAAACATATTTGGCAAAGTAAAGGTCTTTAAAATTTTTTCAACAGCCTATCGAAGTTGAAGGAAAAGGTTTGAATTGAGAATGAATCTGATTATGAAAATGTTTGGTTTCAAAATTATAAAAACACATATTATCAGGTATAAAAAACTTGATATTATGCGTTTTATCTTAAAAAATTTCTAAATTTCCCACTCAAATTAAGTTCTCCCCCAGTCTCTTTTTAGATATTTTATTCATTACTTTAGGAAGAAAATTACTAATCTCCGTCGGCAAGACCACATAATGTTCTTGAGCTAGTTCTTGGGCAATAGCTGAATGAAGATGGGTAGCTACGGTTACACGCTCGTAGAGACTAGCTTGTTTAAACTGGCCTGTAATTCCTGCAATCATTCCAGCCAGAGTATCTCCCATTCCCCCAGTCGCCTGATAGGGACCGCCAACCTGTAACTGATAATAATCAGACTGGTCAACTTGCCAAATACGAGTAGCCGGACCTTTCTCCACCAAAATTGTTCCTTGAGGAAAAGAAGCCAGGGCACTAGCTGTTGTACTTTCCTTTTGCTTTTCAATAGGAATTCCAGACAGTTTTTCCCATTCTTTTTGATGGGGAGTTAGGATAAGCTGACTCAAAGGAAATGACAAACTTGTTCTAGCAAGGATGGTTAAGGCCCCTCCGTCTACAATCAAAATCTGATTTTGTCTTAAGCCAGCAAAGACCTGTTTGACCAGATTTTCTCCATAAGCATCGTCTCCTAAACCAGGTCCCAGCAAGACAACTTCTGCCTTCTCCAACTGCTCTTTTAACAATTGCTTGTCTTGAAGAGAAAATGCCATAGCCTCAGGCAAATGGCTGTGTAGAGCAGGGATATTTTCTCTATCTGTTCCAACAGTTACCAATCCTGCACCGCTTTTTACAGCTGCTAAAGCAGCCATGATGATGGCACCACCATAAGGATAAGTCCCACCCAGCAACAGCAGGCGACCGTAGTCTCCTTTATGACTTGTACGAGAACGTTCAATAATAACTTTTTCTAGTAAGGCTTGATCAATCACTTTCATCGTTTTTTCCTCTTACATTTATTATACAATAAAAAGGAGCGCAGACCTCCTTATTAAAAATTTATATTTAGTTACTAATCCAACAAACTGGAATTTGTTCTTAAGCACATAATGTATTCTTCGATTTTTCTCTCCAGCTCATCTTTATTTTCTTCCAAGGCAGGATAAAACCCTGTAACTCCGTATCCAATCATTTTGTACAGATCGATAAGGCGGTAACTATTTTCCGATTTTTTATTTACTATATCAGATTCATTTGTAATCTCTTCCATATTGCATAGTTTCTCAAAAATTTGTCTGTTTGCAATTTTTTGATAAGACTTCCACATTTCCTCTTCTGTTTTATCGCTTCGGTTAGGCGTTGACCAATCCTTTTTCATTTGTGATATCCGAATATTTTTATCATCCTTGCTGCTAAAACTTATCAGTGATAACAACACATTCTTCCCAAAAGCTATACAAAAAATCATATTTAAAAACTAATTCATAGCCTAACCGCACCTCATATTTATAGTCGGATATTTTAATATAAAGAGGAGTATCACAACAAACGATTCTATTAAATGGAACAATTACACCTGCAACTTCTGATTTTCAATTTTTCATTATTTATACCCAAAAATAATAAAACATTTTTCAATATCATCATATTCATAAGGAATACTAAATTTATTAAGTATACGCTCTATTTCTGATTTTTTATCAGTAACACATATCTTTGGCTCAATTAAACGTCCTTGACCGAGAACTTTCTCAAATTTACTTCTAATTTTGAACCATTCAACAATTCTCATATTCATATGAAAAAAATGTTCATCAGCATCAATCGTCCAATACACGCTAGGCGTTTCTTCATCAAAAAACGTCTTATATTGTATCGGAATATCTCTCATGTTCTCCATAATGGAATCTGTTAGTTCTTTCCATTTTGTATTGTTCATAAAAGAGGTTAGATGTCTTTCTTCAAGAACCTGCTTAATTTTTTCTTTTTCAGTTTTTTTGTTGTTATATTTCCCATTTTCAATTTCATCTATAATGTGTTGCATAACAGATAACGCTCTATCATCTAGTTCTTTATAAACATAAGATGGCGATATACGTTGTTTATCTCTTTGTACATAATACCACCCATAATGCACCCAACCAGTAACTATAAAATGGAAATCTCCTTCCCAACTTATATCGAAATAAATTCTATCGTCCTCTTTAGAACTACTTATGTTAATAACTCCACTTCTCGGATTTAGTTTTTCACATAAAATATTATGTATTAGTTTCATCTATCACTATTTTTCCTTACACCTTCAAATTTACCAGTCTGTTTCTAATACAAACATTTTATTCTTCAAACTTTTCCTCAACATTAAAAATCACTTCACAATCGCAACCAGCACCATTTTCTCGCAAAAATTCTATAACCTTTTCAATATCCGCATTTTGATCTTTCAAAAACTCATTCGTTAAAGAAAAATCGTGATTACACTCTACCGTTTCTGATTTATCATTTAGATAATCAAATAATTCATAAAATAATTTCTTTTCCATCGGTAAGTTCTCTTCAAATTCTTCCATTTGTTCGACTTGATATTCTTGTATAAATTTTCCCTTCTCAAATTCGTTCATGAGCTTTTCTCCTTTATTAAAGTGTTGTTTCAAATAGTTTATTTTTTTACGTTATACACCATATCTCCGCTATTCCAAACATACATAATTGCCGACACTGGTCGTTTTCCCGCCTCCCGAAGCCATCCTGTATATGTACTTGTGTTGCCGTAATAACCTTCAATAATGATTTCAAATTCTGAGTCTGTATATTCATTTATAAATTGTTGTAAACCAATAGACTTTCCATTGAAGCACCCTTCACCTAAGGTTTTGTTAAATATCAATACATCGCATAGGTCGATATCACATTTTTCAAAATATATTTCACCTGGGTATGATCTTTCTTCACCTTCTACAAATTCATATATTTTATTAACTTGTAACGTCAAAGTTTCGTTGTAATATTGGATTTCTTGTACCCTGCTATCATGAAGGCTGAAAAGGATGTTGCTACTTCTATCGTGTATAAACTTCATACTGTTCCTCATAAATTCACCTTAAAATCTAGTTATTTAGCTACTTTTTTACATAAAAGGTCGCTCTTCCTTTACCATGTCTTTCAATGTACGCTTCCTCAGTTAATTGCTTAAGCATATTTTCGATTGTAGCCTTTCCTACACTTGGAACTAATTCCATCATATCACTTTTAGTAAATTTACCTAATTTCCTATCAATTGCATTTCTAACAAGTTCAATTGTAGGCACTTTTTCGTCTACATAATCAACCCTTTCTTCAAAATCAATATAAGCAGCTAATATCGTTCTAAGAATATATTTTATAAACGGTAAAGGATCTTCTTCATTTTCATGCCAACCTATCCCACTTTTTTCTAAAGCTATATAATAACTGTCTTTATTTTTTTCTATTTTACTTTCTAAACTGATATATTTCCCAATTACATATCCTTGTCTGTATAGCAAGAGGGTTGTTAATAAACGACTCATCCTTCCATTCCCATCATTGAAAGGATGAATACAAAGAAAATCATGAATAAAAATTGGAATTAAAAGTAACGAATCCACATCTTTTTTGTCAAAAGCTATATTCAATTCATTACAAATTTGCTCAATTGCTCCTGGTGTTTCATATGGAGATAATGGTTTAAACCTTTCGACAGCAGTACCCTCTTTATCTTTTTCCACAATAGAATTCTGCGTATTTTTATATCGACCACCAATTCCTTTTTCACTATACTTAAATAGTTCTTTATGAAGTTGCAAAATATAGTTACTGTTGATTGGAATATATTCATAACTTTCATGGATTGTATTTAGTACATCTCTATATCCAAGAATTTCTTCTTCATCCCTATTTCTAGGAGTTGTTTTTTGATTCATTAACTCTTTTATTCTGACTGCTGTAGTAACAATTCCCTCTATTTTATTAGAATCTTCTACACTTTGAATTTTAGCAATCTCTACTAATTTATCTAAAACAGCAGGTTTGCGTGTCAAAAAAAGTTCTTGTTTTCCTTTGTGTTCATGAATTTGTGAAAGAAGATTTATAATTTCACTATCCCACTTACTTCTTGCTAGATTTTCATAACTAAAAAGTCGCATTCGCCTACCTCCTTTTCTTTTCGCCTAATTATATCACGTTTTTAGGCGATTACTAAGAACTTAGGCGATTATTTATACTTACTTAAGTTGTAAAATAAAGAGAGACAACATAACATCCTTATTTTCTGTTAACATTGTTTCATCAACCCAATTTAATAAAGAGCTTGTTGAAATCTATCTTTTTAAGGGAAGTTTTCATCTCGCTTCTTCTCTTTAAAGTGCTATTTCACGCTACTTCACAATATGGCATCCCCATCCACTATATTCCCCGTCAAATTCTTCTGCTACATCCATAAGATACCAGACAATTTCATCGATATTTTCAAAAGCATCTTCCCTACCAATGACAAGTACATACGGATATTCCTTATCTATATCCTCATTGTTGCTCAGATTTTCTGATGAAAGTTTTATAAAATCGTCTTCCATTACTTTGGCTAAAAAGGCTTCCCCATTTTCTTCTGTTTTAAAGAGTAGGCAATGTTCGAGTACTCTTGGCACCATACTATCACCATCACTTTTAATATTCTCAATAAGCCTCATATTCATAATACTTTGATATTCATATCTGTCAGGATACAGTGCCTGAAAATACAGTTCCCAGTCCTCATCTTCAACTACTGCCAATGTATAGGCATAATCAGGGAATTTTTCTGACATCATCTCAGAAATTTCATCGTAGTACCCCAACTCATTCTTAACATACGAAACAATACGTACCCTCTCATCGCATTTCACAACACCTGCTAAAATATCTCCATGTTGTTCAATAATCTCTACTACAGCGTCTTCTATATCATATAAATATTTCCCTTCTTCTTTTGTGGGAAACCCGTTGTCATTAGCATTCTTATATAATATTTGTAATTCTAGTCTTTTAGGGTAGTTTGCAGTGAATTGAAAATTCGTAAGAGCTACATTGGTTCGAACCACAGCCGGCAAGTCGTAAGCAAATGCATTACATAGATAAATGCACCAGTCTTCATCAATTTCGGCAGTTTCTTGATTGATTACTTTCTCCGTAGCCACATTGACTCTGAATGCTCTTTTTTCGATTTCTTCTTTACACTCTTTTACTACTTCCAATGCATCCTCGTCCTCAGGATTTAACTCCGCCCAACGCAATGCATAAGGAATAGCTCTTTCCTCCTCATGAGTCAAATATTGATAGGCATATGCCATGCGCATATTCCATTCAGCCTTATCTTTCCCCTCTTCTCTAACTGAATTCAAAATATCTATAGATTTTAATAAAAATTTATCGCCAATAAAACTAGGTGTTCCTTTATCATCATTGCCGACAATCGCGAAGTTTTGATAGGTACGAGCAATCTGATACCATACTTCGTAATCCCGATTTTCCATAGGGATGTTTTCCAACGCTGTGATACATTCTGTATATTTATCTTCATCTATAAGCTTTTCTATATACGCAAAAAATTCTTTTCTGTTTTCTAAATTCCATTTCATTTTACATTACCTCCACTTTTTATCGTTTATCAAACATTAAAAATATAACCCCACAAATTACAAGTAACAGTCCACATATACCTATGAAAATTCTGTAACCTTTCTCACCCCACACTTCAAAAATAAAAGCGTATTTTGCCTTATCTCCGACTGTTGCTTGATACACCCATTTCCAATCTCTTATCGCACCAATTAAAAATAGTAATCCAGCTGCTATCAACACATACTGATAATGTGCTTTTAACCATTCAAATACTTCATCCATATCGTTTATCTACTTTCTCTATCAGGCATTTCTCTAAATGATTGCTCTTTTTCACATGCTAAAGATTTTTCACTCAAGCGCCATTCTCTCAACTTTTTAGAAGATTACTTTTTCTTTTTTAACGCCGATTGTAAAAGCTCTCGTATTCTCCTTCAAATACAAACTTTTCAGGATGAGATTTGATGTAGTTTAGTTCGTTTTCTTCACCTTCATAATCGTAAATGAAATCATCGGCTTCATCTAAAATCTTTAAAAATTCCTCTCCGTATTTTTCTTCCAATATTTCTAGCATATCCCATCGTTCTTCTCTAGCAAAGGAAATTCTTCCACCACAATAATCAATTACTTTTTGAAAATTAGCTGCAAACTCTGGCATTTCAAAATGTTTAAAACCATTTAACACATCTTCCCAAACAATTCCTGTAGAGTTGTAGAAAAATTGATAATGCCCCCCGTTAATTACTTCTCCAAAATACCAATGAATAGCACATAAATATCTTTGTTCTAAAGTAAATCTCTCTGAAGTTTTTAAATATTTATCATATCCTTCATAACCCTCAATCATATTAAACATGGGATCACAGATATCCCAAGACTCCTCAATATTTAGAATGTCCTCTATGGTAATCTTTGCGTATGTTAATTTCTTTTTTATTTTATCCATTTCAGTTGTCTCCTCTATATTTTCATTTTCTTAATTGATATATTCAAAATATTTCTCTGTTAAATAGGAGGTTTCATATTTTACCTCTCGTAATTAATAAACTTATGCAAGTTCTAAGTCACAGATAACTCTTTTGGTATCCAGTTCGTCTATAGTAGTAATTTTTATATAATCAAATCCGTTGCTCTTCATTTCTTCAAAAGAAATTTTTTCTCCGTTAATAGTTTCTGTAAAGTCATCTTCATCAAATTCAAAATCTTCTTTCTCTTCATCAAAATCAATGTTATAGGTAAAATCTATTTCAATTTTAGAGTTTGGAATTTCTAATTTAAAAAGTGAACGTTTTTTGATATCTTCTAAATTTATCTCATCACAGAACATAGGGTTGTATCCATATTTAGCTCCATCATAGAGCAAAATTTCTTTTCCTGTATGTATACATTTTGCTACTATCATGCAAGGATTGCTAATCTCATTTTTTTCATCATACATACCACAAATCATATGTTCTTCAAAAAGTGAACCAAAAAAATAAATTTCATACAGTTCGTTGGTATCTCCACTTTCTAAGTTGTTACAAATACTAATACTTGTAAATGTATCATCTGTATTTATTATATTGTGATCTTCTTTAATATATGTTGGTACTCTCATTTTGTTTTCTCTCTTAATTATTATATCGTTATTAAATACGCCATCATTTCTACAAGATATTTCAAATGGCCAAAGCCCCATATCCTTCCCGAACTAATCTCATGACTAAATCGTATATCTGCCATAACTAATTGTCAAGCGATATTCGCTATTGTATTCTTACTATAACTTATGCATTCGTTATGTTATAGCATACCTTTTTGGTTATTCTGCTCCATTATAGGTACACTACTACTGGCTTTTTCTTAACTATATTTAAGTATCATAGTAACCACTACCCAATAAATCTTCTCCTCAAAATGTAAATATCTGAAAGTAACTATTTTTTATCTATCAAACATTACGTCAATCGTATTTTAGTTTTTGATCTTTTTTATCATATTTAAATAAAAATTCTTGCCACCATCATTATTAGCTAAATCATGCTTTGTTTGTAAAAAAGAAATTACTTCTTTTTTGTATTCTTCAGGGACACTTTGAATATTTTGATTAATAATATGAACCAAATTTTGATGTGAAATTTTTTTGGGTGTCATTTTTTGCATACTCATAAAGTATTTCCATTTATCAGGGTAATATTCAAAATTTTTTAAACGCGGTAAATAGTTAGAAACATAACCTGCAAGTCCTTTTTTATAAGCATTTGATAAAATAAAATTATAAATTTCGGTAGTTTCTTCAAGTTGGTATCTTAGTATCATATTCCCCAAAATAGATATGATATTCAATAGTATTTTTTCATTATCTGAATAATTAAGTGCTATCTGTAAAAGTTCCTCAGCAAATTTGTCATCTTTGAAATACGAAGAATAGTATAATGATACTTCATCTCTAGGTGTTTTTTCAAATAACTTTAGAATATTAACTACTTCTGTTTCTGTTTTCATTTTCCAGTTTTTAATCTCTACTTGAAGTAATCGAATATCATTTATTTTTTTCTTTATCTTGAATGGAATATTTTGACTCATGACTCCCTCTTTTGTACAAATTCAAATTTGTTTCACTTAATATCTAGAATATTGTATCATATTTTTTACTAAGTTTTATAGCCCTAACTCATGCTTCTTTACCTATGTTAGTTCCCTTTTTTCTTGCAGTAATTTATCTATACAGCTTCTGACACTTTCAACCTGTTCCACTTCTTTTCGCATATCTTTCATTTGAGAATATAGACTATCTTTTTCTTTCCTCAAAGTGCCAATTTCTACCTTCCATTTGGATATATTCAGGGTCTTGCTCTCGCCTAAATGTTCTTGTAGATATTTCTTTGCACTTTCAAATAAAATTAACGGTGTCATTGTCCATATAAGCGTCATAGAGCTTGTCCAAAGCACTTTCATCGTTGATACCTTTTTCCACGCTTATAATTGCCTTAACGAAGTCCTTGTGGTTATCATTGACCATATCTTCTATTTGATTTCTTATTTTTTTAATTTATATAATTTGCAATAAAAAGCGACAGATCCCCGAAATACAATATGTAAATCAGCCTGTCGCTTTTTCTATTTCTTCAAACACGGCGCCCGCTAGAATAATCAAAACTGCTATCCCCCCCAAGACATATGCAACTTTTTATAACTTATTCATTTATCATAATTGTTGCAGCACCAACTTTAAATTTTTACAACATTTCATTTAAATTTATGTCTCACACAGTCTACCATGAAGCAAGAAAATTCTGGATACAGCTTAAGCCTCACTTTTGGTTTGAAAGTTAGAGATTTTACACGAGAAATCATTTCTTCGTATTCTCTTTTATCTTTTTCCAATTCCTCAATATATTTCTTCTTATCTTCCTCGCTCACATAGTCATCATCAACTATAGCTTCTTTAATAGCATCCATTAAATAGAGGCTATTTTTTTCTTCAAGGACAAAAAACTTTGCTTTTTCATCCTTTAACCATAAAGCATAATAATAGTGTTCCCAGTCAGCTAGATAGTATTGACAAATAACTTCATCGCTATAGTAATGTAAAAATTTGTCGAATTCTTCAAGTACATAATAGGCATCAAAAATTTGCTCCGCAGAAATATCATCTGTTTTCAAATTGTGATTTTCATCTTCTCCTGACTTTACTTTTTCTAACCAAGATATTGCTTTATCTTTATTACCAAGATATACTTCGCAGTATGCAATGCTAAGCAATAGACTCATTCTATCAGGATATTGTTTTAATAATTCTAAAAATATTTCTTTAGCTTTCTCATATTCTTTGAGTTCATATAAAGAGACTGCATGATTGAAGGAATATTCATAACTATCATCAATATTTTTGGCTTTTTCAAAATATTTTTGACTCAATATAAGCCATTCTTTATTTTCATTAGACTGGTACATACTAAAGTAATAAAGCCCCAACCCTGTATATGTTTCAACAAAAGGAGAATCTAAATCCTTTGCTTTTAGTAAATATTCTAATGTTTCTGCAGTATAATCATGGTTAAATGCAATATTGGTGTAAACTCTTGCTTTTTGAGCATTATCTAAATAAATTTCAAATTTATCAAGAAAAGAATTCAAATATCTTACATACTCACCGCGTCTAAGCTCTAACTTTAAAGAAGCAAGCGTACATACTATATCAATATCTGAAGGATATTCTTTTTGTTTGGATAACAAGTAGCTTTCCATTTTTTTAAGGTATTCTGTTGATCTTTCATAGTCCTTTAAAAATGTCTCTTTATATCTATCCTCATATTCTTTTTTCTGCTTATCCCAATATGCCTTTATTTCATTTATCAAAATCTGTACTCCTCATTAGTTAAAATTTAACAAACACTATTTTCATTTTTTATCCTTTCCTACAGCTTCGAATTTACGTATCCACATATATTTTCTACTATTTCAATACTATCCCATTATTACTTATTCATTTTTCTTATAGTAACTGGGATAAAGAGGGTGTTCAAATAAACCATCATCAATCATTTTTTCAATCTCCGCCGGCAAATCAACTTTATATACTTTTTTATAAATAGCTGTGCTTAAACATTCAAATCCGCCTCCCGAAGAAGCATCACCTAAAAAATTTTGAATTGATTCTATATCGGGATAATGATCAGGATTATGTAGATAACGCATATATTCCTCTAAAACTCGTCTAATGTATAGAAAGTCTTTCAGGTTCATTGTTATTTTTTTCTTATCAGAAATAGTATCTAATCCATATTCAACGATATCTTTTATATTTGTATATTTTATCATCTTTAAATTCAATACCTCTTTTTCTCCAAATAATTATCATATAAAATTGTTGTTTTAAATCGTTTATTTTTTTTTACGTTATACACCATATCTCCGCTGTTCCAAACATACATAATTGCCGTCACTGGTCGTTTCCCATCTTCCCGCAGCCATCCTGTATATGTAGTTGTGTTCCCATAATATCCTTCAATAATGATTTCAAATTCTGAGTCTGTATATTCATCTATAAATTGTTGTAAACCAATAGACTTTCCATTGAAGCGTCCTTCACCTAAGGTTTTGTTAAATATCAATACATCGCATAGGTCGATATCACATTTTTCAAAACATATTTCACCCGGGTATGATCTTTCTTCACCTTCTACAAATTCATATATTTTATTAGACTTCCTACAAAACTAAAATCCTAGTTCACGGTTGATAATGTCAGCAATCAAATTCATTCATAATCCAAACCGTTTGCGTCGATTTCGATAGGTTGTTGAAAACATTTTAAACGTTTTTACTTTGGCAAAAATATTCTCAACCTTGATTCTTTCTTTAGATAGCGCATGGTTATAGGCTTTATCTTCAAGAATTAGGGGCTTAAGTTTGCTTGATTTCCTCGGAGTTTGCGCTTGTGAATACATCTTCATGAGTCCTTGATAATCACTATCAGCCAAGATTTTACCAGCTTGTCCGATATTTCTACGACTCATTTTGAACAACTTCATATCGTGGCAATAGTTCACCGCAATATCCAAAGAAACAATTCTCCCTTGGCTTGTGACAATCGCCTGAACCTTCATAGCATGGCATTTCTTTTTACCAGAATAATTCTCTAATTGTTTTTTTTAGGACGATTGATTTTTACCTCTGTTGCATCCACAATCACCGTATTCTCAGCACTAAGGTGAGTTTTTGAAATCGTAAGACCACTTTAAAGAAGAGTCACTTCAATCCATTGACTCCGACGAGTTAAGTTGCTTTCGTAAATTCCAAAATCAGCCACAATTTGTTCATAAGTGCGGTATTCTCGCGTGTATTGAAGAGTGGCCATAAGAAGGTCTTCTAGGCTTAATTTAGGTTTTCGTCCACCTTTTTCGTGTTTAAGTTGATAAGCTGTTTTTAACACAGCTAACATCTCTTCAAAAGTAGTACGCTGAACACCAACAAGGCGCTTAAACCGAACATCAGTTAATTGTTTACTTGCTTCATAATTCTATTGTATCATATTTTTGTTTCGCAGGAAGTCTAGTGGATGAATGCCTTTTTGGAAGAGCTTTCACAAGCTTATCCAGATGATTATCTTTTACTCGTTATGGACAATGCTATATGGCATAAATCAAGTACCTTAAAGATTCCGACTAATATTGGCTTTACCTTTATTGCTCCATACACACCAGAGATGAACCCCATTGAACAAGTGTGGAAAGAGATTCGTAAACGTGGATTTAAGAATAAAGCCTTTCGAACTTTGGAAGATGTCATGAATCAACTTCAAGATGTCATACAAGGACTGGAGAAGGAAATGATAAAGTCCATCGTTAATCGGCGATGGACTAGAATGCTTTTTGAAAACAGATGAATATAAGTTAGAACAAGGAAAACATTACAATGTAGCCATCATTCACCTTGCAAAAAAACTTATCAGAATACTGTTTTTATCTTCTCAAAAACGAGCTACCCTTTGACGAACAAAAAGTGATGTAACTTCTGAATTTGACACAGGATTACCTTTGAAAAAATGGATTTTTTCAAGGGATTTTTGACGTTCTCTAAAATCAGCAAATTTGAAACAAGAAATATTTTAGATAAAACTATTGACTTTTCTTATAGTTTATCTTTTTTAATCTTATATCTAAAATTTAATATTCATTTCTGCCATTCTAGATATAGCTATAGAAAATACACTCTCTTCAGCGAATGTTTCTCTTATTTTCTATCCAATGTCCGAAGGGCTGCCTGATAAGTTTGCTCCATTAGCATGGTAATGGTCATAGGACCTACACCTCCAGGAACTGGCGTAATATGGCTAGCAAGTGGGGCAACTGCCTCATAATCCACATCCCCACAGAGCTTACCATTTTCATCACGATTCATCCCAACGTCAATGACTACCGCACCAGGTTTCACAAAGTCAGCAGTCACAAACTTGGCGCGGCCGATTGCTACTACAAGAATATCTGCTTTAGCAGCCACCTTGGCAAGATTATGAGTTCGTGAGTGAGTCAAAGTCACTGTAGCATTCTTTGCCAAAAGAAGCTGAGCCATGGGTTTTCCAACAATATTTGAACGACCGATGACAACCGCGTTTTTACCTTCTAATTCAATCCCATATTCATGAAACATTTCCATAATTCCTGCAGGTGTCGAAGGAATCATAACTGGATGTCCAGACCAAAGGCGTCCCATATTTAGAGGATGGAAACCATCCACATCCTTTTCTGGGTCAATGGCCAATAAAACTGCCTCTTCATCGATATGTTTTGGTAGTGGCAACTGAACCAAAATCCCATGCCAAGCTGGATCTTGATTGTATTTGGCAATCAAGTCTAATAATTCCGCTTGGGTAATGGTCTCTGGAACTCGCACTACTTCGCTACGGAAACCAGCCGCAAGAGCTGACCTCTCCTTGTTGCGAACGTAGACTTGGCTGGCTGGATTGTCCCCAACCAAAATCACTGCCAAACCAGGCACTAGACCTGTTTCTTCCTTTAATTTTGCAGTCTTTTCAGCCAGCTGTCCCTGCAATTTGGCCGCTAGAGCCTTCCCATCAATAATCTGTGTCATATCACTTCTCTTTTCTTACAAATATCTTTAATTATACCAAAAAATACAATGTAGCTCTAACACTTCTTGACTAGGTCATCCTATAGCTTCAAACTATAAGAAAAAGCCCTGGTTGAGCTTTTCACTATTCTTCTCTTGAAAGTTTAAAGTTGGCTACAAATAGCTAAACAAAGCTAACTTATAAAATCTTACTCAAGAAGTCTTTAGTCCGTTGTTCTTGGGTTTGTTCAAAAATCTGCTCAGGTGTCCCATCTTCAACAACCACACCGTCTGCCATAAAGATGACACGATCTGCAACCTCACGGGCAAATCCCATTTCATGAGTTACAATAACCATAGTCATCCCTGACTTGGCAAGGTCTTGCATAACAGCCAACACCTCACCTACCATTTCAGGATCCAGGGCTGAAGTTGGTTCGTCAAAGAGCAAAACATCAGGTTCCATGGCCAACCCACGCGCGATGGCAATTCGTTGTTGCTGGCCACCTGACAAACTCTGTGGATAAGCAGTTGCCTTATCTGGCAAACCAACTTTTTCCAAAAGTTCCTGAGCTCTCTTCTCTGCAACTTCCTTACTTTCACCTTTTGTCTTGATAGGAGACAAGGTAATATTTTCCATCACAGTCATATTAGGAAAGAGATTAAATTGTTGGAAAACCATGCCCATCTTCTCACGCATAGCAAACAGGTCATTCTTCTTATCCGTAATATCGACTCCCTCAAAGATAACCTTCCCCTTGGTCGCTTCTTCTAACAAATTCATAGAGCGAAGCAAGGTAGATTTTCCACTCCCCGAAGGACCGATGATAACAACAACTTCTCCACGTTTAATCTCAAGGTTGATGCCCTTCAATACTTCATTCTTTCCAAAAGATTTATGTAAATTTTCGATTTTTATCAAGGTTTCTGTCATTATTTCTTATCTCCTTGTCCCATACGTTTTTCAAAAGCTTTCAAGGCTACTGTCAAAATAGAGGTCATAATCAAGTAATAAAAGGCTGCAAATAAAAGTGGTGTCAGAGGTAGATAGGTTGTTGTGGAAACTGTTGTAGCCCCATTCCACAACTCCATGACACCGATAGCTGATAAGAGGGAACTATCCTTAATAATGGTGATAAATTCGTTCCCCAAGGCTGGCAAGATATTTTTGATTGCTTGTGGTAAAATCACATAGCGCATCGCATTTTTAGGACGAATCCCTAAAGAATAGGCCGCCTCTAACTGCCCCTTAGGAACCGCATTAATTCCGGCACGAACAGTCTCAGAAACATAAGCACCACTGTTCATTGAGATAATCAAAATCCCTGGAATCAGACGAGAAAGATCAACACCCAAAATCCCGACCTGAATAGTCGGAGCATTAATGTGCATAAGAGCAAAGGCAATCATAATCTGAACCATCATCGGTGTCCCACGGAAAATCCAAACGTATAAGTTGGCAAGCCAAACAAGCGGTTTAAACTTTGAACGTTGCCCAAAAGCCAAGACAACACCCAAAATAGTTCCCAAAAAGACCACACAGATAGAAATGAGAACCGTCACGATAGCCCCATAGTTAAAATAAGGTAAATACTTTGGTAAAAAAGAAAAATTCATAGTCACACTGCTTTCTAAAATAGAATACTGTATGATTATAACATGAATTGAATTAAAATTCAAATCTTTTGTCTAATTTATTCAAAAAATCTTTAAGCTGGTAGAATTAGCGAGAAATCTTAGTTTTTTCTAGTCAAGTTGGCCTCCTTTATGGTAAAATAGTAACGATAAGAAATGAAGGAGAATCAAAATGGAATCACATTTGGTTAGAATCATCAACCGCCTTGAAGCAATGGCAAAAGACGGCGGAAATTTAAAACGTAATTTTGAACGCGAAGGAGTTGTTGTTGCAGAAGTTGCATACAGCCACGACGAAGAAAACGGATCAATCTTTACCCTTCGTGATGTAGAAGCTCGCGAAACTTATACGTTTGATAGCATTGACTTGATTGCAATGGAGATTTACGAACTCCTTTACTAATACAAAGCAAGCTGGGATTACACCCTGCATGTCTAACCACAATCCTTTTTGTCTCACAAATAGGATTTTTTTATAGTCTAAATTCACAAAGATTTTCATTGTTACAACTTCTCAAAGCTGCAATCTTTTTACTTGCTTTACACCCCAATCCTGTTATAATGAGAGTATAGAAATTTGACTATTTTTGACCTTTAAATAGGTCAGGCTAAAGAAAGAAATGAGGTAGATGTATGCTTTGTCAAAACTGTAAAATCAACGACTCAACAATTCATCTTTATACCAATCTCAATGGAAAGCAAAAACAAATTGACCTCTGTCAAAACTGCTATAAGATTATCAAAACAGATCCTAATAATAGTCTCTTCAAAGGTATGACAGATTTGAACAATCGTGACTTTGATCCTTTCGGAGATTTCTTCAATGACCTAAACAATTTCAGACCTTCTAGCAATACTCCTCCGACTCCCCCAACCCAATCAGGTGGAGGTTACGGTGGAAATGGCGGTTATGGCTCCCAAAATCGTGGTTCTGCCCAAACTCCGCCTCCAAGCCAAGAAAAAGGCCTGCTAGAAGAATTTGGTATCAATGTAACTGAGATTGCTCGTCGTGGCGATATTGATCCCGTTATTGGACGCGATGATGAGATTATCCGTGTCATCGAGATTCTCAATCGTAGAACCAAGAATAATCCTGTTCTTATTGGCGAACCAGGTGTCGGAAAAACAGCCGTTGTCGAAGGTCTAGCTCAGAAAATCGTTGATGGCGATGTTCCACATAAACTCCAAGGTAAACAAGTCATCCGTCTGGATGTGGTTAGCCTAGTTCAAGGAACGGGTATCCGTGGACAATTTGAAGAACGTATGCAAAAACTCATGGAAGAAATTCGCAAACGTGAGGATATCATCCTCTTTATCGATGAAATCCATGAAATTGTCGGTGCTGGTTCTGCAGGCGATGGCAATATGGATGCAGGAAATATCCTCAAGCCAGCCCTTGCTCGTGGGGAACTGCAACTGGTCGGTGCCACTACCCTCAATGAATACCGTATCATTGAAAAGGATGCGGCCCTAGAGCGTCGTATGCAACCGGTTAAGGTCGATGAACCAACTGTTGAAGAAACGATTACCATCCTAAAAGGTATCCAAAAGAAATACGAAGACTACCATCACGTTCATTATACGGATAGTGCTATTGAAGCAGCTGCTACTCTGTCCAATCGTTATATCCAAGATCGCTTCTTACCTGACAAGGCCATTGACCTCCTAGATGAAGCGGGTTCTAAGATGAACTTGACCTTGAATTTTGTCGATCCTAAAGTAATTGATCAGCGCTTGATTGAGGCTGAAAATCTCAAATCTCAAGCTACACGGGAGGAAGATTTTGAGAAGGCCGCCTACTTCCGCGATCAGATTGCCAAGTATAGGGAAATGCAAAAGAAAAAGGTCACAGACCAGGACACTCCTATCATCAGTGAGAAAACAATTGAATACATTATCGAGCAGAAAACCAATATCCCTGTTGGGGATTTGAAAGAGAAAGAACAATCTCAACTCATCCATCTAGCTGAAGACCTCAAGTCTCATGTTATTGGGCAAGACGATGCTGTCGATAAGATTGCTAAGGCTATTCGCCGTAATCGTGTCGGACTTGGGACTCCTAATCGCCCCATCGGAAGCTTCCTCTTCGTTGGGCCAACCGGTGTCGGTAAGACAGAACTTTCCAAACAACTAGCCATTGAACTTTTTGGTTCTGCTGACAGCATGATTCGCTTTGATATGAGTGAATACATGGAAAAACACAGTGTGGCTAAGTTGGTCGGCGCCCCTCCAGGTTATGTTGGCTATGATGAAGCTGGGCAATTAACTGAAAAAGTCCGCCGTAATCCCTACTCACTTATCCTCTTGGATGAAGTGGAAAAAGCCCATCCAGATGTCATGCATATGTTCCTTCAAGTCTTGGACGATGGACGTTTGACAGATGGACAAGGACGTACCGTTAGCTTCAAGGACGCCATTATTATCATGACCTCAAATGCAGGTACAGGTAAGGCTGAAGCCAGCGTTGGTTTTGGGGCAGCTCGCGAAGGACGTACCAACTCTGTTCTCGGTGAACTCGGCAACTTCTTTAGCCCAGAGTTCATGAACCGTTTTGATGCTATTATTGAGTTCAAGGCTCTCAGCAAGGACAATCTCCTTCAAATCGTCGAGCTCATGCTAGCTGATGTTAATAAACGCCTTTCCAGCAACAACATTCATTTGGATGTAACTGACAAGGTTAAGGAAAAATTGGTTGACCTCGGCTATGATCCAAAAATGGGGGCACGCCCACTTCGTCGTACTATTCAAGACTATATTGAAGACGCAATCACTGACTACTACCTTGAAAACCCAAGCGAGAAAGACCTCAAGGCAGTGATGACCAGCAAGGGCAAGATTCAGATTAAATCTGCCAAAAAAGCTGAAGTAAAATCTTCTGAAAAAGAAGTATAAATCCTATAAAAAAGGAGTAGAAAATGAAAATTTTCTGCTCCTTTTTACTAAAATAACTATAAATTCTTGACAGCTAGGCCTTTGTCCATTAAGATAATAATAAAGATAATAGATAATGAGGAAAATGCAATGTCAAACCCAACTTTTGGAGAAAAAAAAGCAAATATAGACTATATTGCACGCTATGGAGTGTATGCAGTTATTCCAGACGATGAACAAAAACAAATTGTTCTTGTTCAAGCGCCTAATGGCGCTTGGTTCTTACCAGGTGGCGAAATTGAAGCAGGTGAAAATCATCAGGAGGCCCTAAAACGTGAATTGATTGAAGAGCTTGGATTCACTGCTGAAATTGGTACCTATTACGGACAAGCTGACGAATATTTCTACTCTCGTCACCGTGATACCTACTACTACAATCCTGCCTACCTCTATGAAGCGACTTCTTTCAAAGAAGTGCAAGAGCCACTAGAAGACTTTAATCATATCGCCTGGTTCCCTATTGACGAGGCTATTGAGAACCTCAAACGTGGTAGCCATAAATGGGCTATTGAATCTTGGAAAAAACAGCATAAGATTGACTAAATCAAGCTACTTTATTCAAAAAGTGCTATAATAGTATTAGAAAATCGGAGGAAATGTTATGAAGCTTATCAATACGACAAACTCACACTCGCAACTTGTAAAAAGCCAGCTAGAGAGTACAGATGCAACCCTTGTTGAGGTCTATTCTGCTGGAAATACTGATGTTATTTTTACCCAAGCTCCGCTTCACTATGAAATCCTCATCTCAAACAAACACCGTGCTATTCGCGAAACTGAAATCGAAGCTATTCAAGATTTTTTCTTGAAACGTAAAATTGATAAGGACTCTATTGATGAGACCAATATCAAAACCCTCTACTCAGAGAAATTAATTGGAATTTCGATTCCAACCAAATAAAATTTTGGAGAGATTAGAAAGCTATTGAACCTAATAAGCCAAACATAGGTTCTGACTTGCTTTTTAAATCGTCTCCAATTTTTTATCTTGATACTCAATGAAAATCAAAGAGCGAACTAGGAAGCTAGCCGCAAGCTGTACTTGAGTACGGTAAGGCGACGCTGATGTGGTTTGAAGAGATTTTCGAAGAGTATGAGATCTTATCATAGAAGATTTTATAGACAATAAAAAAGATTTGGTTCTGCTTCTCACAAAACCAAATCTTTTTTATTATGTTAGAAACGAATTGTCTCACGTGTCTTTTCATATGAAGTAACGAAACGGTTGGTTACACCAGGTTCTGCAACTTCCAAAGCTTGCGAAATCTTATCAAATGAAGCATGGTAATCAAAATCTTTTTCAAAGATTTCTAATGAGTCATTAAAGGCTTCCTGAATTCGTTCATCAAATGAGCGGTAACGATTCGAATACTGTAGTAATTGTTCAGTCAAAGTTGCATATTTAACAATATTATAAGTTTCATCTTCAAGTGCTTCCATATGATTTGTTGTAATCTCAAGCATACGGTTTACAACTTCGATATTAACCTGAGATTCTTCTAGTTCAGCCATTAACTCTTCTGTATGGTTACTTGCTGTAAAGAATAACTGTAAGAAATTCTGAGGAATACCTGGAAGATTGCGTTTCTCCATATATCTCTTAATTGTATGAAGACGATTAACATAAACATTTGCCTTTTGGCGAGCATTGATATCATCTTTTTCAATCTGAGCAAGACGTTGACTAAGTTCAACTTGTTCATCCTCAATCTCTTTCAAAGTTGCTTGTAAGTTTTCCAAACGTTCTTCAAGCAATGAATATGGCTCAGAATGTTCCTCTTGTTCAGAAGTTAATTCTAATACAGATTCTTCCAAAGAGTCTAATTCAGTTTGCAATCTATGAACATGACTAACATCTGACTCAGAAAGTAAATAGTTCTTGCTCAAACGCTCAATATCTTCTATCAATAAAGCATTATTTTCCTTCATATGTTGCAGATAAGTAGGAAGTGTTGCTACTAAACCTTCTACCACTTTCTGTGCCGCAATTTCTCTTGTAAAGATATCGTAAAGTGCATTAATCTCTTCTTGGATTTGAGTATTTTCGTACTCGGCATTATCCAATTCTAGTTGCGCAATATTCTCATGATTTTTCTTGAGAGCTTCATGAAGCAATTGGAAACGCGCTTCAATATCTGTCTCAGCAAAATGATAATTAGCATCTAAAAGCTTACGGTAGCCATCTTCTAAATCTTCCAGCTGATCAGGTAGCTCTTTAGATAATGTTGTTACAACTGCTGGTATACGATCAACAATATGTGTCAAAGCCAAGATATGATTTTCAGCATTATCCAAAATCACAGCAGCTTCTACTGGGTCACCAGACGAGTTTAAAGTTACAAACTGAGAAAACTCTGATTGGATATTTTCCAATTGTTTTTCAATTTCAGACAAACCTTGTCCATATTCTTCAGAATGATCAGCAACTCGGTGTTGCAACTCTTCAAACAAGTCCAAGGTATGAAGAACACGTCCACTATTTTTAGACTCTTGTTTCTCCAAATCTGCCAAGGCATTGCGAATTGCCGCAATATCTTCTTCAATTAAGGTAATTTGGCTCTCGATTTGATCAATTTGATGACTAGCTTTGAAAAAACGGAATGAGTTGTTATAACCTTCTGCCTCGAAAAGATTATTTTCGATATCGGCAAAAGAATTAAGAGATAGGTCAACCCATTTTTGATTCCATTCACGGAAAGTCACCTGACTTTGTCCAATCAAGTGCATATTTTTTACAGCTTCAACTTCATCATTAACTGGAAGATTGTACAGTTCTTCTTTTTTCTCTTCTAAAATTGCTAATTTACTTTCATTGCGTTTTCGTACATAGATTGCGATAGCATAGGCAATGACCAATAAAACTGCAACTGCAATTATTAAATAAATTACTAGTCTAGCAGACATATTAAACTCCTTTTTTACTTGAAACAATCGTAATGATTATATCATATTTTTTAGACCTAGGGAACTACTTCTCCCGATTTTTTAGACATCAAGTGTACTATAAACGGCATTTTCCTCGATAAACTCACGACGAGGCTCTACTCGATCCCCCATCAACATATCAAAGATTTTATCTGCTTCTGCAGCATCATCTACAGAAACTCTAGCCATCAAGCGATGTTCGGGATCCATGGTTGTTTCCCATAACTGATGATCATCCATTTCACCCAGACCTTTATAGCGCTGAATAGTTGGTTTGGTACGACCTTCACTATAACGAGCTAAAGCTTCTTGGAGTTTGATTTCTTGATCTGCACCTGGCTGAATGTATTCTTTAATCTCGCTTCCAACCTTGACACCATAGATTGGTGGTTGGGCAATATAAACATAACCAGCTTCTAGGATTGGTTTCATATAACGATAAATCAAGGTTAAAAGGAGGGTACGAATGTGGGCTCCATCGACATCGGCATCGGTCATCAAAACGAGTTTTTGGTAACGGGCTTTCGAAACATCAAATTCTGCGCCAAATCCTGTTCCCATGGCTGTGAAAAGACTACGAATTTCTTCGTTAGCAAGAATCTTATCCATGCTAGCTTTTTCAACGTTCAAAATCTTACCGCGAATCGGAAGGATAGCCTGGAACTCGCGGTTACGACCAGATTTGGCTGATCCACCAGCTGAGTCTCCTTCGACGATGAAGAGTTCTGTTTCAGCAGGATTGTTAGAAGAACAGTCTGCTAATTTTCCTGGAAGGTTGGAAATTTCCAAACCAGATTTTTTACGAGTGACTTCACGCGCACGCTTGGCAGCAACACGAGCCTTGGCAGCTAAAATCCCTTTTTCTACGATACGCTTGGCAATCTGTGGATTTTCCATAAGGAAATCAGAGAAGGCATCACTGAAGAGGCGATTGGTAATCTTGACCACTTCACTGTTCCCAAGTTTGGTCTTGGTTTGTCCTTCAAACTGTGGATTAGGGTGTTTAACTGAAATAACTGCAGTTAATCCTTCTCGGACATCTTCCCCTGTCAGGTTGTCTTCATTGTCTTTAAGCAACTTATTCTTACGAGCATAATCGTTGATAACGCGAGTTAGTGCCGTACGGAAACCTTGTTCATGCGTTCCACCTTCATGGGTATGAATATTGTTGGCGAAACTCATAACGTTTTCATGGTAACCCGTTGTGTACTGCATGGCTACCTCAACTGTGATATCATCCATCTCACCATCTGTGTAGATTGGTGTATCAAAGATAACATCCTTATTCTCATTGATATATTCAACGTAACTAGCAATCCCACCTTCATAATGATAATGCTTGGTTTGTTCCAAACCTTCGCGCTTATCTGTAATTGAAATTTGAAGACCGCGATTTAGAAAGGCCAACTCTTGAATCCGTTTATTTAATTTATCAAAATCAAAGGTTGTTGTTTCAGTGAAGATATCTGGATCTGGTGTGAAATGAACCGTTGTTCCAGTTCTATCTGTATCTCCGACTACCTCAAGATCCGCAACAACATGACCACGACGGTATTCTTGGTAATGAATTTTACCGTTTTTGTGGACATGGACGTCTAATTGAGTGGAAAGGGCATTAACTACTGATGACCCTACTCCGTGAAGACCACCTGAAACCTTGTATCCGCCACCGCCAAACTTTCCTCCAGCATGCAGGACAGTAAAGACAGTTTCTACGGCAGGCCGACCTGTTTTTTCCTGAATATCGACTGGGATACCACGTCCATCATCGACAACAGTAATCGAATCATCTGGCTCAATGAAGACTTGAATATGGTTGGCAAATCCTGCCAAGGCCTCGTCGATTGAGTTATCAACAATTTCCCAGACTAGATGGTGAAGACCTTCTTTTGAGGTTGATCCGATATACATCCCTGGACGCATACGTACAGCCTCTAAGCCCTCTAAAACTTGAATTTGACTGGCATCATAATCCTGTGCCTGCAGATTTTTGATTTCTTCTGTCATCTCATTCCTTTTTCTTACATGTCTAATACTTGTCTTAAATTCACGATACTGGTAAACAAGTGGGTATCCAGGCCAGCAGCTTGCCCTGCTTCGATATCAATCGGCCGATCTCCAATGACAAGACCAGAGCTAATCTGATACTTTTCTCTTAAATAAAGCATGGACTCAGGATTTGGCTTTCTCTTAAAACCTGAGCTAGAAGTCACTACTTCTGTAAAGTAGGTTGCTATAGAAGTTTTTTCTAAAATTTCTAAGACCTGATCATTTCTGTGAGAAACCAAGAAATGACGCCCACCTTGATTTGAAATGTACTCCAATAAGTCAGAAACTCCATCAAATAAAATCGGGTGTTCCAGCTCTCTGGCTTCATTTTCCTTATACTTTTTTAAAAAATTCTCTAGGTTGGGAGCGAATGTCTCAATCGCAAAATCAGTAGAAACCTTTAAAGCTTGATAGACACTATCATGATCTTGTGTAATACCATACAGCGCTAATGTTTCAACAAATGCAGCTGTTGAAGTTTCATAATTATCCAGTAAAGTTCCACCTAAATCCCAGATGTAATCGTGATATTTCATACCCCTCATTATACCATTTTTTTATGAAAAAAGCGATGATTTCCTAGATTTTTTCCAAGTAAAAAAACGAGAGGTTGACTCCCGTTTTATTGATTTTTACCAAAGACATCTCGATATAGCATTCCAATTCGTAAACTCTCTGCGTCTCCCCCTAATTGATCCACTAACTCGTAGGCAAAGGCAAGGGCTGTTGAAGGGCCCCGACTGGTTGTCAAATGACCATCTACCACTACTGTTTCCTTGACGTATTGCCCATCAAGGATTTGCTCTTGAACACCGTCATAACAAGTGTACTTCTTATTTTTCAATACTCCTGCTTGATTGAGGGCAATTGGTGCTGCACAAATGGCTGCCAGTCTCTTCCCTTCTTGCTCGAAGCTTTGCAATTCTTGAATTAAAGCCTGATTGTCACGCAAATGTGCAGAACCAGGCATGCCCCCAGGAAGTACAATCATGTCATAGTCTGATAAATCACCATCAAATACACGATCTGCTCTGACTTGGATTGCGTGCGAACCTGTCACTTGCTCCTCAAATCCTACCATATCACAAGTGATATTTGCTCGACGCAAGACATCTACAACTGTCAAAGCTTCAATTTCTTCAAAGCCCTGAGCTAACATAACGGCTACTTTCACCATGATTTTCTCCTTATTTGATTCGTTTTAATACAACCTTTTTCCGCTTGAATGGGACTTTTCCACTCTTTTCTTCAGCTAGATTAGTCTGGTAACTCATCGATAAAAGCAAGCCAACACCGATCAAATTACTGATAATAGCCGATCCTCCTTGTGAAATGAAAGGCAGAGGAATCCCAGTTAAAGGAAGCAAGCCCGTCACAGCACCGATATTTTCAAAGATGTGGAAGAGCAACATCATAATCAAACCTGTGGAAATATAGGTATAGAACTGGTTATTTGATTTGAGAGTAATCTTCAACATACGGTAAATGAGCATGAGGTAAAGAGCGATAACAAGGACTGAGCCAATAAAGCCAAAATCTTCTGCAATAACCGTGAAAATCATATCCGACTCACGAACTGGAATAAGCAGATTCGAAGCATTAAACCCTTGACCAAATAAGCCACCACTTCCAATGGCAATTTGTCCTTGAGCCTGTTGATAAGTAGTTGTTTGGGCAAAGTCAAATGGATTGAGCCAAGCCAAGATACGATTGATTTGGTAGGTCGGCATCCCCAGTTGATGGAGAAATGCACGACCGTCCTTACTGATAAAAATGGCTAGAAAACCAGCAATTCCTGTTACAGCAGTCACAAATACTGGAATAATAATTTTCCAAGAAACTCCTGATAGCAAGACGATTCCTGAGAAGATGGCCACAAAAACCAAAGCCGTCCCCAAGTCACTCTGAAGTGCCAAAAGAACTAGGACTGGAATGGTAAAGAGAATCATCCAGAAAATCAACAAGAAGTCCAGCGGAACTGTGCGTCTCCATTCCTTATGTTTTTTGGTAAATTGGACAATGACACGGGCCAACATGAGGATATAAGATATCTTCATAAATTCTGACGGCTGGAACAAGGTAACACCATTTACTGAAATCCAGTTTTTAGCACCCGTGGATGCAACTAAGCTCGGATTATAAAAGACAATCGGCAGAACCATGAGTCCCAAGCCTAAAATATACAGAAAGGGGGTCACTTTCCAAAGAAACTCAGTATTAAAGAGCATGACGATAAAACCAATCACAAGCCCCAAGGCAATCCAGGCGACCTGCTGCCCTAAAATGGGCAGAATATTGTTTGGATAATCATGACTAACAGCTATATAAATAGCCACCACACCGATAACCAGTAGAAAAAATACTGGCAGGAGCAAACTATAATCGACTCTAGAGTCGAGAGAACGTTTCATATTTACTAACCTTATACTTTCATACTATACTATTTATCAAAGTTCATTTAAAAATCTATCAATAGCCTCATTAACTTCAGATTGAGCAATCGTTGTAACGATCGCTTCTTTTGCTAGAGAAGTCACAATTTGCTTGCCGTATCGTTTTCCGACAATTCTCCTATCCAGAATGAGGGTTAAGGAACGTTGGTATTCGCGTCTCGTGCTTCTTCCCAAAGCCTGTTTTAAACGAATAATAGCCATTGGCAATTGATAATCATAAAAGGCATTTTTCCCTTCTTGAATTAGTTCCTGATTGATCTTTTTCGTCAAGGGCTCTTGGGGATTTTGGAAAGGAAGTCTTGGTACAACTTGAATCACAAAAGGATGACTTGAAAAATCGACTCCTTCCCAGAAACTTGCGGCACCAAGCAGAATTTGTTGTTCACCTTTTTCAAAGCGTTTCTTCAGTTGATGAACATCCCCATTTTTATACTGGGCCAGATGGCTAACTGGAAGTAAATCCGATACTGCTAGAAGCATGTCTTTAGCAGTAAAGAGAACCAAAATCGGTTGTTGGAAATCTTGAACATCCATCAGCAAATCAGCTACCTCTTTGGCGTAAACTTCTAAGGAGGTTTCTGTTACTAGAGGGAAATCTTTGACCAAGACCACTTCTTGATCCTGTTTTTTGTGAGCTTCAATCTTGACAAATTTGGCTTCAGGGTAACCTAAAAGGTCTGCCAAAGAAACCCTCTGACTAATCTCAAGAGTGGCCGATACTCCCAAGACTTGACATGAATCAGGCACTAAAGAAGATAGAAGAATACGACCTGATTTTGTAGAAGAAATCTGAATTTTCTTCTGACTCGTTTCAGTGGCTTCAAGCCAGTAATCACCTTCAGCCGTAAAATAGCGAACCAATTCCTCAAAGCCTTCTACCTCTAATTCTGAAAAATACTGGTGGAGATTGGCAAGAGAATCCAAGATATTTTTCCGAGATTTTCCAGACTGAAATTGGTCTATCAAGTAGAGACACTCAAAGCGAATACTTTCTAGTATTCGTTGCTGGACCCTGTTTTCTTCTTCTACTAAAGCCTTATCAACTAAAGCAATAATAGACTGGATATCGTAGGTCTGTTGAAGCAGATTTTCTAGAGCTAACAAAATCTTTTGAACTTCATCAATAATCAATAAACGGTCTCTGACAAATTCAGGATTATCTTCAAGTCTGGTTACAAGATAGGCATGATTGGTCACTAAAAGCTTGCAGGTTTGTGCCCTTTCTTGACTACGTTTCCAGAAATCTTCCGTCACAAATAAGCTCTGGGATGATAAATTCCCATCATGACGAAGGTCTGTTAGAAAATGTTGGTAACGGTAGAGTTGCCCAATTTCATCCAGATCTCCTGTCTCTGTCTCTGTCAACCAAACCAAGAGTTGCATTTTAAAGCGTCTAAATAAGCGATTTTCATCATTTTCCTGCAAGGAACGATAAAAGGCATCCAACTTCAGGTAATTTTGTGGACCCTTTAAAGAATGGATATCTGTATGGAACACCTCTTTAAGACGTTTACCCTCTTCTTCCATGATTTGATTTTGAAGAATCTTTGTCGGAACGCTAAGGACAATCTGACGCTCTTTTACTTGGGACAAAGCAGGTAAGAGATAGCCATAAGTTTTCCCAATCCCAGTTGGTGCTTGAATTAATGATACAGGCTCATCCTTCAATAGCAAACCAACCTCTTTAGCAAAACGTTCTTGCTCCTCCCTTATTTCAAGGTTCAATAGAGAAATATTTTTAGAAAAATCTTGAGATAGTTTTCGTGTCTCCAGAGGAGATGCAGTTTTCTTGAAATACAGTCCTTGAACTTGGACCAAGTCTGGAGAAGTCAGGATAGATTGATTTCTATAAATTTCCTCAATAACCAGGTAAGACTCATATAGGAGGGAATCAGCCATTTCCAGCAAGCGTTCCAAGAGACCTTTAGGAAGTTGGGCCATCTTTTCTCGTAAAAATAAGAGTAATTCCGCGGTAGCTTGGGCATCTGAAAGGGCTGTGTGGGCATGTTTTAGAGGAATTCCTAATTCTCGACACAAAATCGGTAAACTATATTTTTCCAGCTCCGGGAAAAAGACTTGGGCCAATTCGACCGTGTCAACACGAGGATTTCTTAGCTCATATCCTTCGAAAAATAAATTTTCCGCCAAGAGATTGGCATCAAACTGAACATTATGGGCTACAAAAATACCATTCCCCACCAAGTCAAAGATTTTTCTTGCAACTTGCGAAAAATCAGGTGCTTGCGCCAGACGTTGGTCTGTCAATCCTGTCAGTTCTTTAATATGAGCATCCAAGGGTTCATGTGGATTGACATCCGTCGTATAGTGATCGACGATTTTCCCATCCTCAATCACAACAATTCCCACTTGGATAATTTTAGCCTTACTACCTGTGCTAGTTGCCTCTAAATCCACCACAACATAGCGATTACCAATCGTTTCCATTATAAAAAATTATACCAAAAAAAGGGCCATTTGGCACCTGCAAACATGGGATAATTTTCAAACTCAAGAACGTTACTTAGCTTAAAAATCACATCAAATAGAGTATCCTCACATGCTGATTTTTTTGAAAATATTGGAGAATAAGAAAAATTGAGAGAAGAAAGGTTTGCATCTTCCTTCTCTCAACTATTGATTTACTTTATTTAACCATATCAGGGTCGTAATCATAAAATCCTGTATCAAGGAAACGGTTTTTAGGATGTAACTTGCGCACTTCTTCATCCAGCAAGAAGGCTTGGTCATGGCTAAAGTTGCCCTCTTGGATCAAGCTACGCGCTTGGATAAAGAGTTTTGCAATCTCAACAAAGTTCTGACCTGGAGTATAAAGACCTTCTAATTTCCAGTGAGTAAAACCATGCTCTACCAATTCTGTCAATTTGGTCATCAAATCAAGGTCATTATTGGCAAAGATGTGGGTCCCATGATTGTCTTCAAAAATGGAATAATGGCTCTCGGGGTCACTTGGCTCAGCCAAGAAGAGGTCCCGCTTGCGGGTCTTTTCATCATCGATATGCGTAAAGTTATAGTAGTTTTGCAAGAGTGGACGTTTAGAATGATGGATGACGCTAGCACCGTAAACCAACACTTCAGCAGGAATTTCCAAAATTTCTGGCATTTTGAAAAGTTCAGCAGATGGAATTTCACGCGCCAAAACAGCCTCAGATGCGCCAGCCTTTTGTCCCCAGAAGTTAATCTGACGACTGCTTGTCACCATAGTTGAGGCATCGTAGATAGTCTTAAAGGAATAACCATCGCGGTTGACTACGTAAAAAACGCCTGCATCTCCAATTGTAATGTAATCTGTCTTGATTTCTTCCAAGAAATCTAAGAAAGGCTTAATTCGGTCCATCATATCTTGGTGCATGAGGGCATTGACCGCAACAATCAATTCCTTACCAGCATCATGAACCAGCTTAGCGATTTCACGCAATTGGTCATGACTAAAGGTTGTTGGCAGACGAAGTCCAAAATCTTTCTCACCGACATAGATACGGTCTACGCCAGCTTCGAGCAGTTGTTCAACTTGTTCAATACTTTCAGCAGTTGCTGTAATAATAATCTTTTCCATAAGAAAAATTATACCACAATTCTGGAAAATCAGCTATTCTTTGAAAATGAAAAGGGACTTTATTCTTTTTGTAACCTTTCTGTAATAATTCTCTGCTGAAAAAATGATAAAATAGGTATGTACTGTAAGGAGAGAGACATGCCCGTAAGAAAATTACAATCCTATGAGGTAGACTATCAAGAAGAATTGCACCAGCAGGTTCCTCGCTATCAAGATTATATACCTGAAGCGCAATCTGATACCAATCTCAAGGAAATCCTATTTTTTGTTAATATAGCTATTTTTTGTATCTGTATTGCTATCTTTAGTTTTATCTTTTTAGCATTAAAATTCTCAACCGCTCTTGCATTTGTCGCGGCAATCGGATCCAGTTTACTTGTTTTAAAAATTCAACGCTCTATTATCAAACGAAAACGTAGAAGATAAATCCAAAATATCGCCCCATCTGGAGCGATATTTTTATTTTTTCTTTTTAGAGGGTGTGTGAATGGAAATCTTCACTTCAAAGATTGTTCCCTTTGGTTTATTATCTTTAACAGTAATGGTTCCTTTTAGGGCATCTACAATTTGCTTGGCTAGGGATAATCCTAAACCGAAACCACCTTTTTGACGGGTTCTAGCCTTATCCACTCGATAAAAACGGTCAAAAATCTTCTTCTTATCTTCTGCTGAAATACCGACTCCATTGTCGGAAACTAACAAGTAAAGACTACGATCAGTAGCTGAAATCATAAAATCAATTTCACCATCCTCTTCAGTATACTTGACAGCATTATCAAATAGGATGGTCATCAGTTGTTTCAAAAGGAGCTGATCTGTGACAATCGTTCGATGGATCCGATTTTCAAAACGGAAGACACGGTCATTTTCTGAAGCAATCATCTCATAGTTAGTGAAAGTCGTGTTAAAAAAGCTAGTTGGAACCTCTGCAAGTTCTGGCTTAATTCCATCATCTCTACGCGCTAAGTTCAGCAAGTTTGTCGTCAAAAAACGCATATTTCGAACTTCTTCCAAACTCGATGCAATGCTTTCGCTCACATCCATAATGGTAGCTTCTGGCTTACGGAAAAGGGTCTCTAAACGATTTTGCAAAACAGCAAGTGGAGTTCGTAACTCATGACTGGCATTTTCCACAAAGGACTGCTGCTTCTGCATGCTCTCAAGCAGAGGACGAACACTGACTCTAGCTAAATAGAGACTGGCAAGCAAAGACAAAATCCAGAAACTAGCCATCACGACCACAATCAGTTGCTCATGCTTTTGACTGGCCTGCTCCAACTGACTGGTATTAATCAAGACAGCGGCATACTTGATATTTGTTGAAACCGAACTGATATTGGTTTCCATCAAAATCATGCGATAGATTTCTTCCTGGCCATAGCTATTAAAAACCTGAATCTGATAGATATGACCTAGTTCTTTCTTTTCTAACTTAATCTTATCCAAGCCCAAAAATCGATTTCCAGAAAGGAGCTGGGTAAAATTCTTATCAAAAAGAATGACTTCTGTATTGGAACTGACATTGGGTTTTACCTCAGTCTTACTAGTATCTGTAGCCGCATTCTCTAAATCTTTAATCTCTTCTGTTGCCCTATTTACCGCAAGCTGAATAACTGCCTGAGGATTCTTACTCAAGCCATGGAGCGTATCATCCACCGAAGTATAAAGGCTCGAATGCATGACCTGCAAAATAATCAGAGTCATGGTAGAGAAAATCAGGGTGAAGACACCAAAGTTTCGGATAAAGTAACTAAAGTCATCCGCATACCATGTTTTTTTTAGTTTACTGAACATCTTTTAAAATATACCCAACACTACGCAAGGTTTGCAAATTCTCTGCAAAAGTGGTTCCTTTTAATTTCTTACGGACTTTTGAAACATAAACTTCGACAACCGAAATCGTTGTATCACTATCAAATCCCCATAGACGATCAAAAATCTGAGTCTTAGGCAAAATAACATTTTGATTTTGAAGGAAATAAACTAGTAAATCAAATTCTTTCCCCAGCAATTCGACAGGAGTATCTTCGACTTTAACGGTATTGGTTGACAAATTAACCACAATATTTCCATAAGTCAAGGTGTTTTCATTAAACTTACCTGAACGTTTGAGAAGGGCCTGAATCCGCATTTTGAGTTCTTCTAGGTAGAAAGGCTTGGTCAGGTAATCATCTGCTCCCAATTCAAATCCATGTCCCTTGTCATCCAAACTTTCCTTGGCAGTCATAATCAGAACTGGTGTCGTAATTCCCTTTTCACGCAATTCTTTCAATACTTGGAAACCATTTTTTTCTGGCAACATCAAATCCAGCAAAATCAAGTCATAGACGCCACTTTCAGCTTCGTAGAGACCTTCTTCTCCATCAAATACCTGCATGACATCCGCAAAATCGTCTAAAAAGTCAAATACTGAATTTGATAGGCCTAGGTCATCCTCAACTAATAAGATTTTTATCATGAGAAACTCCTCCTTATTAAAACCATTATATCAAATTTGCCTTAAAAAAAACTCAACTCCCTCTTACTCTAAGAGAGAAAGTTGAGTTTTTATTATTTTACGAATGTTTAAGCTTTCCCATATTGAAGAACGACTGCTTCCACTGCAGCTTTTTCACGGTTAATCAAGTCAACACGCGCTGCAATTTCCTTGATTCCCATGCCGATATTACGGCTAAGAGCAAGATCAGAAAGTTGTGGTTCAAAGAACTCCTTGTATTCCGCCAAGCGTTGTTCTGTCTTAAATACATGGGCAGGAAGAATAACAAAGCTATCAAAGCTCATATCTCCTCCAAGAGCTGCCTTAATCCAAGCCCAGTTTTCACGAGCCCAAGACCAAGCTGTTTCCTGAGTTGCTTGATGAGATAGAAAATGATTATACCAAGCTGACAAGTCTTGTGGTTTGACAACAAATTTGTCCTTCCAAGCAGCAATCAAGGTTTGGATATTCTCCGCATCTTTACTATAGGCAAGAGCACCTGCCAACTGACGTTTAAAGACAGCATCTGTTGCGTGCGTATAAGTATCAAGATAAAGGGCTAACAAGTCTTTAGTCTCATGATGTTTCATCTCATTGATTAGAACTTGTGAACGAATGGCTGCTGGAAGTCCTGCAAGATTCTCCTTGTGAGCTGCGAAGATTTGGCTAGCGACTTGACTAGCTTCTGCATCATTTGAGCGAATCATCATAGAAATGGCCAACTGACGAACCAATTCATCTTCATCTGATTCACCATCTTTAGCTTCAAAACCAAGACGGTCATAGTTGTGACGAGCCAATTTAGCAACTAGTGCTTTGAAGGCTGTTTCAGCTTCTGTTCCTTCATCGATAAAGCGCTCAAGGGCAGAAATAACTTGAGAAACAGCCGAAACGACAAGGTAAGATTCTTCCTTGGCAAGTTTATCAAGGACTGGGAGCAATTCAGCATAAGAAATGTGACCCGCCTCAGCAAGCAAACGACGTTCTTGAACGATTTGCAGTTTGCTTGTGTTATCCAGCTCAACTAGGTCAGCAAGAACAGCATCTAGCAAGTCTCCTTGATAGTCTGTAATGTAGTGGGCTGTATTTTCAGTGTTGAGGCGAAGAGCTCCTTTGTTTTCTGCAAGAAGAGCTGCGTAGCCAGGGATTTCGATACTTTCAGTTTCAAGTGTATCTGGCAAGCCTTTCCAGTTGCTGTTGAGTGGCACCACCCAGAGACGGTTCTTGTCTTCGTGCTCACCGATGAAGAATTGTTTTTGTGAAATCTTCAAGATATCATTTTCAACTTTGACAGTAAGAACTGGATAACCAGGTTGCTCCAACCAAGAATCCATGAAGGCTGCAACATCACGTCCTGACGCTTGACCAAGGGCATTCCAAAGGTCACGACCAATTGTATTGCTGTACTGGTGTTTTTCAAAGTAGGCATGCAAACCTTTAGCAAAATCAGCATCTCCCAGCCAACGACGAAGCATGTGCATGAGACGGCTTCCTTTGGCATAGACGATAGCGCCATCAAAGAGCGTATTGATTTCATCTGGATGTTTAACTTCCACGTGAACAGACTGAACGCCATCAGTAGCGTCACGTTTCAAGGCAGACGGAACACCACCTGTTTGAAAATCTTCAAAGATATTCCAGCTTGGTTCAATAGCATCCACACAGACGTACTCCATCATGTTAGCAAAGCTTTCATTGAGCCAAAGGTCATCCCACCATTTCATAGTAACAAGGTTCCCAAACCATTGGTGAGCCAATTCATGAGCCACAACAAGGGCAACTTGTTGACGGCTGGCAAATGTAGAGTTTTCATCGACAACCAAGTAAACTTCACGGTAGGTCACAAGACCCCAGTTTTCCATAGCACCTGATGAAAAGTCAGGAAGGGCGATATGGAGAGATTGAGGGATTGGGTACTTGACTCCGTAGTAATCTTCGTAAAACTCGATTGAACGAACGGCGATGTCCAGTGAGAAATCAAGATTAGATAGTGGGTGGGCTTTGGTTGAGTAGACACCTACGAGGGTACCGTTTTTAGTTTTAGCCGTTACTCCTTGTAAATCACCAGCAACAAAGGCCAACAAGTAAGAAGACATGCGAGGTGTTGTCTCAAACTTCCAGATACCTGTTTCCTGACGTTTTTCAACTTCAATCTCTGGCATGTTTGACAAGGCCACTTCACCTTCTGCTTGGTCAAAACGTAGAGAAAGGTCAAAGGTTGCTTTGGCTTCAGGCTCATCCACACATGGGAAGGCTTCGCGCGCGAAATGGCTCTCAAATTGAGTAGACAAGACTTCCTTCTTGACACCATCAACTGTGTAGTATGAAGGGTAAATCCCTGTCATGTTGTCTGTGATTTTTCCTGAAAAAGCGATAACCACTTCAACTTGACCAGCTTCAGCCAATTCGATATGAAGGGCTTCATTGTCATGATCAACTGTAAATAGACGAGCTTGACCTGCAACTTCTACAGAAGCGATTTCCAAGTCTTTTTGGTGCAGGGAAATACGGTCACTCTGTGGTTGACCAGTAATGGTCACCTTCCCAGAAAACGTCTTGGTCTCACGACTCAAGTCTAAAAATAAATCATAATGTTCAGGAACAAATTGCTTAATAAAATGTTCAACTGCTTGCATAGTTTTCTCCTATCTAAGTTTAAGAGCTAGAGCTCTTCTTCAAACAAACTTATTATATCATGTTTTGCCTAAGAAAAAAGGATTGGACGGTAATTTCCAAAACTTTCTTCCTTCTGCAGTCTAAAGTGGGTAGACCTTGCGAAATTCTTCTAAAACAACCTTGCTGTCAGGTGTAAAATTCAGTCCAGCCTCCCTCATCCACTCGGTGAAAAAGTCCTCATGAACCTGACGCCAATAGGCTAAAGATTTGTCCCCCTCACCTTCCTTGTAAGCATGGTCAGCAGAAACTTGATGAAAGGGCTGAACAGAAACCTTTGTAATTTCAACAATGCAGACAGCCTGATTTTGACTATCTAAAATGACATCGAAGGTTCCTTCTTGTGGAAGGGGTTCGGCTTCTAGTGCGTAGAGTTCGTAAGCTGATGCTGTTGCTGTCTTTTCTCCTCTTAAAACCAAATCTGCCAAGAGATCAGCATCTACTCCAAAAGCCCAAGCATCTATCTCATCTCCAATCGAGGGATTGATTTGCTTGTAGGCATTCCACATTTCTTGCGGTGTCATAGGTTGCTCCTTTGTAACTTCTTACTTTCTTCTTTTACACGTTTAAGGTGGTCTGGATGCTCAATCTCTAAATCAAAAATTTCTGGAATAGAACTATAGTGGATAATACACTTGATACCCATCAGATTCATTTTTTGTATGAAGGAAGCATTCAGATAACCTGCCACAGCAAAATCAATCTTTTTCGTCCTTGCTTTATCCTGCATCTTTCTCAGCATATCTAACATTATTGGACTTTCCATATCATGCCATTGACTATTTCTCACAGTCGCAAAAACAAAAGAAGTCAAATCATTCATTCCAACTACAATTTTTGAAATGCCCGTTTCCAGTATCCTGTCCAAGTCAAAATAAGCTGACGGCAATTCAATCATTGTGCCGATTTTTCCAGCGAAACCATGCTGACGTAATACTCTAATAGCTTGTTTTAATTGGTCAGCATCATTGACAAAAGGAAAAATAACAGACAGATTGGGATTGGTTTGATAAACTTCTGTAACGACACCTGCCTCAGCCTGAAATTCATTCAGACACGCCAGTAAACGCCTAGTTCCTCTATAACCAAACAAAGGATGACCTTCGTCAAAACACTCTTTAGTCCCCTCTAAATAATTAGCTTCTGTATTCGTTAATTCTGAAAAACGATACCAGACTTCTTCACCTGAGTACAAGGAGCAGATAGTGTCTAGATAATCTTTTACAAATTGCTGACAACTTGGTAACAGGATGTTTTGATTGAGCTCTCTCAACAAATATTCCCCACGAATCATGCCAACATGATGAAATAGTTGTGGATAAACTTTTTCATCAAGTTTTTCGCCACTAAGGGCAAGTTGGTTTCTCATCATTCACCTTCCAATTCATGTAAGAAGTCTTGTCCAGTTCTGGAAATCCTAATAATTCAGGCTTAACCTTCAAGACTAATGGCGATGCATTTTCTTCAGTGATTTTTTGAATATCCATCCAAATATATCCGAGTGAATCATTCACACCATCAGACACAGCTTCCGAAGTCGTAACTTGAGGTGCACTCTCATTCATTTCAACATCATACAAGGCCATGACATGGTGAACCATAAAATTTTTTAACTCTTCCCTGACAAAAACATCGTAGATTCGAGGATTAGAGTAACTTCTAACAGTAAATCCCGTCTCTTCCATAACTTCTCTAGTCAGAGTTTCCGTCAGTCCTTCACCAAGTTGCTGACTGCCTCCAGGTAGATCATACCGATGTTGATAAGGACCTATCGTTTTTTCAATGCAGAGTAACTTCCCATTTTCGAAGCAAACAGCGTAGACTCCAAAGTGTCTTTTGATTTCCATCAGATCCTCCTACTTCAAAGACCAGCCACCATCTATTGTCAGAATTTGTCCCTGCATGGCAGATGCCTTTCCACTGGACAAAAAGAGACTGACTTCTGCTACTTCCTCTGGCTCAATCCAGCGCTTGATTGGTGTTTCACTAGCCACCCAGTCCGCTAAACCACCTGGTTCAAAGTCCGCAGCGGTCATAGCTGTCTTGACTGCTCCTGGAGCAATCCCAAAGATCTGAATCCCAGCTTCTGCATAGTCTAGAGCCAACTGCTTGGTGAAGCCAGCCAAGGCGTGCTTAGAAGAAGTATAGGCGTGACCACCTCCACCTGCTAGGCTAGAAGCAATAGAGCACATATTGATAATGATTCCCTCTTTATTCTCCAACATTTGTGCCAAATAGTGCCGAGTCAACTCAACAGGAGTCATGTAGTTGATTTCAAAAATCTCTTGAATTTCCTGCGCTGTCTGTTCCAAAAGCGGTTTGTAATCATCCAAAACTCCAGCAGTATTACACAAAATATCCACCTGAGGACACCAGTCAAAAATTGGCTCCAAGTCCAAGGTCAAATCTCTCTGTAAAAAGTGGAAATCACCCTCTAAGAGTGGATTTTCACCTTGGTCCACTCCATAAACTTGATAGTCCTTCTCTAAAAAAAGTCGAGCCTGAGCCAATCCGATACCTGAACTCACTCCTGTAATGAGTACACGCCTAGTCATGCACTTCTATCCAATCTGTCGCCAAAACATCACAAGGTGTCGGGCTCCACATGGAAAAACCTTCCCCTTCTCCAGACACGTTGATTAGGAAATAAGGTGTCACTTCAAGCGCAACCCCGTTTTGCTCAATGGTGTCAAAAAGTTGGACATAGTTTTCCGCCCCTCCCCAACCAGTACGTACATATTTTTTCTTAGCCTTTAAGCCAGGCAGAATTTCTTCAAATGTCATGTTATTCTCCTTTGATTCTACATTCTTCATTTAATTATAACAAAAAACCGCTTTGCAACGGCTTTTTGACTATATTTCATTCCATTTTATCTTCTTAAACCCACGGAAAAAGAGAAAGATTCCGATAAAGAGGATAGCTAAAGGAATGATTTTTGTAAGGAAAGCATTTGAAATCCCCATCCACTCATAGTAACGGAGCAGAGAACCTACAACAAGATGGACAACAACCATACTGACAAAGGGACGAAAGACCGCTTCTTTCCAATTCCAAATACTGATGACTAGAGAAAGCGTAAAGACAAGGAAACTATCCCAGGGAGCAGGAAGATAAAAGGCCCCTTCTTGTATGAAACTTGCCATTCCTACATATCCCAGAATTACTAGAAGGACAAGAATCCCAACGACAATATAAGTGCCAATTTTCATTTTAGAAGAATCTTGGACTAAACTCCATCGTAAGATTGTGGCCACAAGCCAAAATCCAATCAAAAAAAGAAGAAGTTGCCCTAAAAACGTAAGCAAATTGACTGTTAAGAGAGGACCTTTAGAAAAATCACTTAGTAGTTGATAATAACGTAATACCACTAGGACAAGGGTTGGCGTCAACAGTGACTCCTTGATAGAACTGCGTGGTGCTTCCTTGAGAATCTCTTTCATTATTTTTTTAGGATTCTTACCTAGATAATCCTCTGCACTCATGCCATCTCGTTCTGCTTCTGAAAAATCTAGCATCATCAAATAAATCTGCTCTCTGAGATAGTCTTCATCATAGAGAAATCCAGCAAGATTAAAACTTTCCCACAGCTCCTCAAAATACTGCTGATTGTCCTCAGAAAACTCATGCAACAAAGCGTTTGTTTCTTCATAATACTTCATTTTCTTCATGGTTTAACCCCCATTCTTAATCCCTTCTACTTTTTGACTCAAATCATCCCATTGTTGCCAAAAGACCGAGACACGTTCTTCTCCTTCTTTGGTTAACGAAAAATACTTCCGATCTGGACCATCTGGCGACGGACGCATGACGCCTCTTATCCATTGATTTTTTTCTAACTTTTGCAACAAAGGATAAATAGTTCCTGGAACGATAGTATCAAATCCAGCCTCTCGCAAAGTCTGAACCAACTCATAACCATATCGCTCTTTTTGACCAATCATATCCAAGACACAACCTTCAAGAATACCTTTTAATAGCTGAGTTTCCTTCATCCTTTCTCCCTTCAATCTATTTTGTAATACCTACTAGTAGCTTCATCAATAATATACCACTTTCACACTAGTTTGTAAAGCATAATAGTTGAAATAAAATAAAAAAACAGAACTAGCCTGAACTAGTCCTGTCTATTTTTACCCAATCACACTTCCGTTTGGTACAGCTGGATCAACTGTGAGAAGGGTTAATTGTCCATTATGTTCAGCTGAGAGGATCATCCCTTGGCTGACATATTTTTTCATCATCTTGCGTGGTTTAAGATTGGCAACGATTTGGACTTTCTTACCAACCAATTCTTGTTCGTTTGGATAGTACTTCGCAATTCCTGAAAGAATTTGACGATCTTCACCATCACCTGCATCCAAGCGGAATTGAAGCAACTTATCAGAACCTTCCACTTTAGACACTTCTTTGACTTCGGCAACACGGATTTCAACCTTGTCAAAGTCTTCAAACTTGATTTCGTCCTTGTTGAGTTTGAGTTCAACTTCGTCTGGATTCCATTCTTTTTCGACTGCTGGTTTATTGCCTTCCATTTGTTCCTTGATATAGGCGATTTCTTCTTCCATATCGAGACGTGGGAAGATTGGTGTTCCTTTGACAACTACAGTCACATCTGCTGGGAAGTCAGCTAAACTCAAGTTCTCAAGGCTCGCTACTTCTGCTAAACCAAGTTGAGTCAAGACTGCACGACTGGTTTCCATCATAAACGGCTCAATCAAGTGAGCTACGACACGAAGGCTGGCTGCCAAGTGGCTCATAACACTTGCTAATTGATCACGAAGAGCTTCATCCTTAGCCAAGACCCATGGAGCAGTCTCGTCGATGTATTTATTAGTACGTGAAATAAGAGTCCATACTGATTCAAGGGCACGTGGGTAGTCAACTGCTTCCATGTGTGTATGGTAATCAGCGATTGATTGCTCTGCTACTTGAGCAAGAGCAAGGTCAAACTCTGTCACACCTTCCACATAGGCAGGAATTTGCCCATCAAAATACTTGTTAATCATAGAAACCGTACGGTTGAGGAGGTTCCCAAGGTCATTTGCCAATTCGTAGTTGATACGGCCAACGTAGTCTTCTGGAGTGAAGGTTCCGTCTGAACCAACTGGAAGACTACGCATGAGGTAGTAACGAAGCGGATCTAGCCCAAAACGCTCTATCAACATTTCAGGATAGACAACGTTCCCCTTAGACTTAGACATCTTACCGTCTTTCATGACAAACCAACCATGACCAATCAAACGTTCTGGCAATTTGATATCCAACATCATAAGAAGAATTGGCCAGTAGATTGAGTGGAAACGAAGAATATCTTTCCCTACCATATGGAAGACTGTTCCGTTCCAGAACTTATCAAAGTTAGCGTGTTCATCTTGATCGTAGCCAAGAGCTGTCACATAGTTGAGCAAAGCATCAAACCAAACATAGACAACGTGTTTTGGATTTGATGGGACTGGTACACCCCATGTAAAGGTTGTACGAGAAACCGCCAAATCTTCCAAACCTGGTTCGATAAAGTTACGCAGCATTTCATTGAGACGACCATCAGGAGTGATGAACTCAGGATGAGACTTGAAAAATTCAACCAAGCGGTCTTGGTATTTGCTGAGGCGAAGGAAGTATGATTCTTCAGATACCCATTCCACTTCGTGACCTGATGGAGCAATACCGCCCGTCACATTTCCAGCTTCGTCACGGAAAACTTCTGCAAGTTGACTTTCTGTAAAGAATTCCTCATCTGAGACTGAATACCAGCCAGAGTATTCACCCAAGTAGATGTCATCTTGAGCAAGCAAGCGTTCAAAGACCTGTGCGACAACTTTTTCATGGTAGTCATCCGTTGTACGGATAAATTTATCATAGGAGATATCGAGTAATTGCCAGAGTTCTTTAACTCCAACTGCCATCCCATCAACATAGGCTTGAGGTGTGATGCCAGCTTCTTCAGCTTTTTGCTGGATTTTCTGACCATGTTCATCAAGGCCTGTCAGATAAAAGACATCGTAGCCCATCAGGCGTTTGTAACGCGCTAGGACATCACATGCGATAGTTGTGTAGGCAGAACCGATATGGAGTTTACCAGATGGATAGTAAATCGGCGTTGTAATATAAAAATTCTTTTCAGACATAATTTTTCCTTTCCAGGCAAATGAAACCTGTTTTTCTAACACTTCATTATATCACATTTTTAAGGATTTTCGATAGGGAAATCCATACAAAAACAAGATAGACGAGTGTCCATCTTGTTAATCTTATTCATAACGAAGGGCTTCGATTGGATCAAGCTTCGATGCCTTGTTGGCTGGCAAGACTCCAAAAACGATACCCACGCTAGCCGAAACTGCAAGACTAAATAGGGCAACTGGAATTGATACTCCAACTTCTATACCCGCAATCAAGCCTTGCAATAGTATACCAGCTATAGCGGTTAAGCCACTTGCAATTGTCAATCCAATCAAGCCACCTAACAAGGTCAAAATCATGGATTCAATCAAAAACTGGATTAAAATATTAGCACGTGTCGCACCCAAAGCCTTACGGAGACCAATCTCACGAGTACGCTCTGTTACTGAAACCAGCATGATATTCATAACACCAGTTCCTCCAACAAAGAGAGAAATTCCTGCGATGGCACTAATAATCGTCGTCATAAAACTAAACAATTGTTGAACTTCTGCAAATGCAGCTGACTCATCTGCTACTTGATATTCTCCCTGTTGCAAGCCAGCAAGCTCTGTCATTTTTCGTGCTAATTCTGGCCCCAGAGTTTGAGTCAAACTTGTGTCATTCACTCGAAAGACAATATTAGCTATTTCATCTACATTAAAATTCGCAGCAAGAGAGATATTTGTGGTAATGGGCAAGCCGCCAAGACCATACATTTTTGAATTTTTAGATTCTTGACTAGTATAAACACCAATGACTCGATAACTAAAACCATTGACTTCTACAACCTTGTTAATAGCCTCTTGAGGAGATCCAAATAGACTAATGGATAATTCTTCATCAAGCAAAATGACACTTGCAAATTCTTTGAAATCTTGTTCTCTCAGGCTACGACCTGCAAGAATTTCATTGTTAACAGCCTCCATATAAGTTCTGTTACCACCTGTCAAATTGGCATTTTCAACCTTTTTATCTTTATAAGTCAAGATGGCGTTCGTTGAGTTGGTTACATAGTAATTATCCACTCCCTTCAGTTTGGCTGCCTCCTTGACCCAAGATTCTTGCGGTTTTGGTGGTTCAACATGAACTTCCTCTTCTTTTCCAGAAACCGTAAAAGCTGATTGTTTCTGAGTAAAAGATCCATCTTTACTTTTTTTAGAAGAGAAAAAGACACTGATATTTTTCTGAGATCTGGTCATGTTTTTATTGAGCTGTCGAGACATGGAATCACCCAGAGCCATAATCACAACAACCGATGAAACACCGATAATAATCCCAATCATGGTAAGCAAAGAACGCATCTTGTGAGCCATAATAGATGAAAAGGCAAATTTCAGATTCTGCATCTTAGTTTTCCTCCTTTTCTAACTGAGCACTATCAGATGAAATGACTCCATCTCGAATGACAATCTGGCGTTTGGCATAAGCAGCTATTTCAGGCTCATGCGTTACCATGATAATGGTTTTTCCTTCTTTATTTAGTTCAACCAATAATTGCATGATTTGGTTCCCTGTTTTGGTATCCAAGGCTCCTGTCGGTTCGTCCGCTAGGATAATAGAAGGATTGTTTACCAAGGCACGCGCAATAGCCACACGTTGCTTTTGACCACCAGATAATTCCGAAGGCAAATGATGACTACGTTCTGTCAATTCAACCTTATCTAGATATTCCTCAGCTAACTTGCGACGCTTTGAAGATGAAACTCCTGCATAAATCAAGGGTAATTCTACATTTTGCAGAGCATTGAGTTTAGATAGAAGAAAGAACTGTTGAAAGACAAATCCGATTTGTTGGTTGCGGACCTTGGCTAGTTGTTTTTCACCTAGTCCAGCTACTTCTTGGCCTTCAAGATAATATTCGCCACTGCTTGGTGTATCCAACATGCCAATGGTATTCATGAGAGTAGACTTACCAGAACCAGATGGTCCCATGATGGCAACAAATTCACCCTCATTCACTTCTAGGTTGATGTTTTTGAGAACCTGCAGTTCTTGGTCGCCATTACGGTAGCTTCTGCAGATATTTTTTAGACTAATTAGTTGCTTCATCAGCCTTCACCTCTTTTCCTTCCTCTAGAGAAGACGTTGGGTTACTGATGACCTTGACTCCATTTGTCAGACCTGAAGTGATTTCTTGGTTGTCTGCATCAGCATTACCTAAACCAACTTCCACTTTCTTGGCCTTTTTCTGCTCGTCAAGCACCCAGACATAGTTCTTATCATTTTCAGTCACAACACTTGTTAGAGGAACCAAAATGGCTTTACTCTTATTCTTGACCTCAACACTTACTGAGAATCCTTGTTTCAAATCACCAATTTCACTTGTAACATCAATGGTATATGGATATTTAGAACCAGAATTACCAGTTGCTGCGGCAGGAGCTGCACTTGCTGCTTCGCCATTGTTTTTAGGGTAGTCGGAGATATAGCTAATCTTACCAGTCCAGCTCTTATCTCGATAAACTTTAGAAGTGAAGGTTACTTCTTGTCCTACAGATAGGTTGGCAAGGTTGTATTCAGATAGTTCGCCCTTAACTTGTAAGTTTTCATTGCTTACAATATGAACCATCACCTGGCTAGCTCCTGTTGGAGATTTAGAAACATTGCGATTGACTTCAACTACAGTTCCCTCTAGGGTACTGAGAACAGTCGTTGCATCCAACTGACTTTGAGCCTTGCTTAATTGCGCTGCTGCATCTGCACGGGCATCACGAGCATCACCTAGTTGTGCATCAATAGATGAAACTGAATTTCCTGCTACTGGAGCTGGAGTTTGCGCTGCTGCACCTTCTCCTCCTGCTGGCGTTGACAACTGTGGAGTCGGAGCTGAAACAGCTTCATTTCGTGCTTGATTGAGCTCGTTGATATGACGGTCTGCCTTTGCAACTGCTCGACTAGCTGAATCATAGGCCGCCTGGGCTTCTGAACTACTGTACTTAACTAAAGCCTGTCCTTCACTAACCTTATCACCCACAGAAACAAGGATTTCATCTAAATCTCCCTTACTAGCATCAAAATAAACATATTGTTCATTTTTTGCCGTTACTGTCCCTGATAACAAAACAGAGGAGGCCACGCTTCCTTCCTTGGCAACAACCAGATGAGTAGCCTCATCTTTTACAGCAGTATGAGAAGGTTGTCTAAAGAGTAAAATCCCTCCAGCACCCAATACAACTACACTTGCAGCACCAATTGCTGCATACAATTGCCACTTTTTAGCTTTACCATTCTTTTTCATAGTGAAACTCCTTTTTGATTTAAAGTCCTTAAGAATATTATACAAAAATTACCAAATATAAACAATAACAGTTTAGAACGAAATAATGACATTTCAGGACTAAATTATTGTTCGGAATTCATTTTACAATCATTGTACTAGTTATATAATACACTTTATTTTTCTTTTTCGCAAGCCTTTTTCTTAATTTTTTTGAACGTAGCAGATTTTTGCAATCACATCAAAAAAAAGATAGAATATGACTATCAAAAAATGACACTCTACTATTTAAAAGAGTACAAAGGAGTTTTCAATGAGAGAATACGATATCATTGCTATTGGTGGAGGTAGCGGAGGAATTGCTACCATGAACCGTGCTGGTGAACATGGAGCCAAAGCAGCCGTTATTGAGGAAAAGAAATTAGGTGGAACCTGTGTCAACGTCGGATGTGTTCCTAAAAAAATCATGTGGTACGGAGCACAAATCGCTGAGACTTTCCATCAATTTGGAGAAGACTACGGCTTTAAGACTACTGATCTTAACTTTGACTTTGCAACCCTACGTCGCAATCGTGAAGCTTACATTGATCGTGCTCGTTCTTCTTATGATGGCAGTTTTAAACGCAACGGCGTAGACCTGATTGAAGGCCATGCTGAATTTGTAGATTCTCATACTGTCAGCGTAAATGGTGAACTGATTCGTGCTAAACATATCGTGATTGCTACTGGTGCCCATCCAAGTATTCCAACTATTCCTGGTGCTGAACTAGGTGGCTCTTCTGATGATGTATTCGCCTGGGAAGAATTGCCAGAGTCAGTTGCTATTCTAGGTGCCGGTTATATTGCTGTTGAATTAGCTGGCGTACTCCACACTTTTGGTGTCAAGACAGACCTCTTTGTTCGCCGCGATCGTCCTTTACGTGGTTTTGATTCTTACATCGTTGAAGGTTTGGTCAAGGAAATGGAAAGAACAAACTTGCCACTGCATACTCACAAAGTCCCTGTTAAGTTAGAAAAAACTGCTGAAGGCATTACCATTCATTTTGAAGATGGTACTAGTCACACAGCTAGCCAAGTTATCTGGGCTACTGGTCGCCGTCCAAACGTTAAGGGATTGCAACTTGAAAAAGCTGGAGTAACTCTGAACGAACGTGGCTTTATCCAAGTGGATGAATACCAAAATACTGTTGTTGAGGGAATCTATGCTTTAGGTGATGTAACAGGTGAAAAAGAACTTACTCCAGTTGCAATCAAGGCAGGGCGTACCCTATCTGAACGCCTCTTTAACGGAAAAACTACTGCTAAAATGGACTACTCAACTATTCCAACTGTTGTCTTTTCACACCCTGCTATCGGAACTGTTGGGTTAACAGAAGAGCAAGCTATTAAAGAATACGGTCAAGACCAAATCAAGGTTTACAAATCAAGCTTTACTTCTATGTACTCTGCTTGCACTTGCAACCGTCAAGAAACACGTTTCAAATTGATCACAGCTGGTTCAGAAGAAAAAGTTGTCGGACTTCATGGAATTGGCTACGGTGTTGATGAAATGATTCAAGGATTTGCTGTTGCTATCAAAATGGGAGCAACCAAGGCAGACTTTGATGCAACTGTGGCGATTCACCCAACTGCATCCGAAGAATTTGTAACCATGCGTTAATCGAAACAAAAGAAGCTGATACAAATGTGTCGGCTTCTTTTTTGATGATTTACGAATCGATGAAAACAACTTACCCAGTCAGCAAAATCGGCCGTTACAGTTTTTGTTACCTTTGCTATAAAAATAGGTTGACAATGATATTAAATTAAGTATAATAGTTACTATACATAAGAAAAGAGGTTAACTATTTTGAAAAAAGCTCACGTTTATGCTATCCCTGCTATTGGGGCTGCTCTCATTGCTGTTTTGGCACAAATCAGTCTTCCAATTGGACCTGTTCCCTTCACACTGCAAAACTTTGCAATCGGCTTGATTGCTACTGTCTTTAGACCGAGAGAGGCTGTACTTTCTGTTGGACTCTATCTTCTTCTAGGCGCTATCGGTCTTCCTGTCTTTGCAGGAGGTGGAGCTGGATTTCATGCTTTGATTGGTCCTACTGCAGGCTATCTTTGGTTTTATCTTGTTTATTCTGGACTTACCTCTTCTCTAACTAACAGTGATAGTGGTTTTGTCAGAATTTTTCTAGCAAATCTCTTGGGAGATACACTTGTCTTTGTTGGTGGAATCATTGGATTGCATTTCCTAGCTGGAATGCCATTTGAAAAAGCTCTTGTTGTGGGGGTATTTCCCTTTATCATCCCAGATCTTGGTAAAATTATTGCTATTAGTTTTATTAGCCGTCCATTACTTCAACGCCTTAAAAATCAGGCTTACTTTGCTAACTAAAAAAGGATATCGAGTTGTCATGACTCAGTATCCTTTTCTTTCATTTTGAAAACTTATACTCTTCGAAAATCAAATTCAAACCACGTCAGCTTCGCCTTGCCGTACTCAAGTACTGCCTACGGCTAGCTTCCTAGTTTGCTCTTTGATTTTCATTAAGTATTAGTTTCCTTTAAAAGCATCCACCATTGTTTGAAATTCTTCATTGGAGAGAGTAATCCCCTTGCCCATTTTAGTATGGTCTGGACTCCAAGCACGAATATCAAACTTTGCAGGAGCACCATTAAAGCTCACACGGTTGATTTCCTTGGTCCAACCTTTTTCGTTTTCAGAAAGAGTCAACAAGTGCTCTTCGATTTCAAATGTAAATTCTGCCATTTTCTTCTCCTTTTTTAGCTTTCATTAGTTTATTCGTAAAATCTTGTAGATTTTAGGAAAATTTTATATAATATTGATATAAAAGAAGGGAGGCCAATATGAGACATAAATTCCAGCAAGTTCTAAATAAAATACATGACTTTTTAAATGGACATGATCAACCTGACCAGACTGAAACCAACTCCCTGACTGCTACTATTGAAGAGGCTATCCAGAAACAAACCGCTGTTCACCTTATCTTGTCTGAGACAAGTTTTACAGGTGACATCATCAAATACGATCAGCAACGCCAGCAAATTATCGTGAAAAATTTTGCCAAAAATGTGACCCGTATTATCCGTATAAGCGATATTCAACGCCTGCGATTTGTCCCCTCAACTGTCCAAACAGCTCAAAAAAATAGATTTAAGAAAGAGTGAGATGTAGTTGCTTCATCCCACTCTTTTTCTTAGCGAATTTGTTCAAAATGTAAATGAACAGCGATATGGTCTCCATAACCACTTCTTTCCAAGTCACGTTGTAGACGATAGGAAATGTAGTGTTCTGCAATGGTAATGTAACCTGCACCCAGTAAACGATGTTCAACCATAGACTGAATCATGCTAATGGTAGCACGTTCCACCTTGGCTTCTTCCAAATCCAAAACCACTTTCTTAGTGACTTGTGCAAGGTTTTGACGCAAATCATCTGTCAATACATAGACAGTCTGGGCCGCCTTTAAAATAGCTTGGTAAATCTTATCTGGATTAAATTCAGCAATTTCGCCATCACGTTTGATTACTTGCATAGGTTTCTCCTTTATTCTTTGTTTTCTTTAATTTCTGCCAGCATTTTTTCTTCTTCTGCTGTCAGTTGATAATTTTCTAACAAATCCGGTCTGCGCTCGTAGGTTTTCTTTAAACTCTCATACAGGCGCCACTGACGAATCTTTTCATGGTGCCCACTCATCAATACATCTGGCACGACCATCCCTCGATAATCATAGGGACGTGTGTACTGGGGGTATTCAAGAAGGCCTGATGAAAAACTATCATCTTGGTGGCTAGATTCCTTACCAATCACTTCTGGAATCAGGCGAACCGTAGCATCAATCATGGTCATAGCCGCCAATTCTCCTCCAGTAAGGACATAATCCCCCAAGGAAATCTCATCTGTCACCAAGGTCTTAATGCGCTCATCATAACCCTCGTAGTGCCCACAGATAAAGATTAGCTCTTCCTCTTGAGCCAAATCCTCAGCATAAGCCTGATCAAACTGCTTTCCAGCAGGATCAAGGAGAATGACGCGCGGATTTTTCTTTTCAATAGCGTCAAAGGCATCGAAAATGGGTTGCGCTCGGAGCAACATCCCCTGACCGCCTCCGTAGGGCTCATCGTCTACATGGCGGGCCTTTTCAGCATATTCTCGAAAATTATGATACTGGATATCCAAGAGCCCTTTTTCTCGAGCCTTTCCAACAATTGAGTGCTCCAGTGGAGAAAACATCTCTGGAAAAAGGGTTAAAATATCAATCTTCATCGTCTAACCCTTCTAAGATTTCCACATCGACGCGGTTATTTGGAATATCAACATTGAGAACCACTGGTGGGATATAAGGCAATAATAAGTCACGCTTGCCTTTTCGCTTAACCACCCAGACATCGTTAGCACCTGGTTGCAGGATTTCCTTGATGGTTCCAATCAGGTTCTCTCCCTCATAGACTTCCAAACCAATAATCTCGTGATAGTAGAACTCACCATCGTCTAGATCGTTCAAATCTTCCTCAGCAACTTTGAGACTGTAACCTTTGTACTTTTCGATAGCGTTGATATGGTACATATCTTTGAATTTAATGATGTCAAAGTTCTTCTGTTTACGGTGGCTAGCAATAGTTACTGTTTGAACAAACTGATCTTTTTCATCAAACAAAGCCAGCTCAGCCCCTTTTTTAAAGCGTTCTTCTGCAAAATCTGTCACAGACAAGACTCTCATCTCACCCTGTAATCCCTGCGTATTGACGATTTTCCCAACATTAAAGTAGTTCATCTTGTCTCCTGTAGTCTCCTTCTTTCCATCTTATTCTGACAATTCTCGAATAATAGTCGCAATTTTTTCTGATTCTGACCATTGTAAATAATGGTGATTCCCTCCTAAAATGAGTTTAGTATTGGAAGTCCAATATTCTGATTCTCTGTACTCTTTTTCTCTATAAGCCTGACAAAAAATAAATACAGGGGTATAAGCTCCTATCGACAAATTCTCAAAATCTTCCTCAGTAATCTCTCCAGATATCTGAAATCCTGGATCTTGATTTTCCAACTCTGAGCCTTTTTCCTGCATTATTTTCCAGATTTCTTTATTAATTTCAGGGCTAAATGTTGCTTGAGTTAAGTTCTTAAAATAAAGTTCAGGACCACACTCCTCAATCAGCCTCATCTGCTCTTCCATTTCTGGATAGGGATTTTCTGAAAAATCAGCAAACATGACTTTTTTAGTTGTCGGTTCAATTGCTACTAAAGCCTGACACTTAATTGGTTTGTTGAGCAATTTGCAAGCTAAAATTCCACTCAAACTATGTGCACAAAGTATATATTCAGAAATCGCCAATTCTTCAAGTACTTCATAAACCGCATCTGCAAGATTATCCATATCTTTTCCAACTTGGTCATGAATCGGACTCCTACCTGTGTTTGGAAAATCAATTGTCAAATAACCAATTGTGGGAGGAAGTTTTTCGAGTATAAGTGAAAAATTTTCATAACTTGGTAGCAAACCTGCGCCACTTAAACAAACTAGCACTTTCTTTTGCTTTTGATAAGTAACAGAGAGACTGCCAATTTCTGTAGATACTTCAATCCTCTTCATAAAGAAATCCACTCATTCTATATAATGAATTATTAAAAATCCTTATCCTTTATTTTATCACGTTCCAGGGATTTTCTCAAGTTGGAGGAAGAGGAGAATACCTTTACTTCCCTTTCAAAAAGCCTTCCAAATCACGTTCATGTTGGTACTTAATGGCTGCAGTTTTGTCTTTCTCAAAGATAGTCTTGGTAAGGTCAATATGGTTGATGGCTGCGATTGCTACGGTGTAGTGAATAATATCAGCCAGTTCTTTAGCAAGTTCCTCGTTAGAATCCTGCACCCCTTCTTTTCGACCAGAGCGCCCATTTAAAACCTCAGCAACTTCTCCGACTTCCTCCACTAGCTTGATAAAAAGACCTTCCTCAGTCCGAGACTGCTGGTAATGTTCGAGTAAGTAGTCTTGTAATTGTCTAAACGTTAAATCCTTCATATCCTGCTCCTTGCAAAAAAAGCGAGACATTCGTCCCGCCCTTCTTATTTTTCATCAATAACGATTCTTACTTTTTTGTCTTCAGTTGGGACAGAGTAGACAATCGTTCTTATCGCAGAAATAGTGCGACCCTTACGACCGATTACACGACCCACATCGCTTTGATCAAGATCCAAATGATATTCCAAAAACTCTGGTGTATCTTCAATCTTGATAGTTAAGGCATCTGGTTGTGAAATCAAGGGTTTCACAATAGCAATAATGAGATTTTCAATCGTATCCATCTGTCAACCTACTTTAAACTTATTTTGAGAATTTAGAATCGTGGAATTTCTTCAATACGCCTTCTTTTGAAAGGATGTTGCGAACTGTATCTGAAGGTTGAGCTCCATCAGCCAACCATGCAAGAACGCGGTCTTCTTTCAAAGTTACTTGGTTTTCAGCAACAAGTGGGTTGTAAGTTCCAACTGTTTCGATGAAACGTCCGTCACGTGGTGAACGTGAATCTGCTACGTTGATACGGTAGAAAGGTTTTTTCTTAGAACCCATACGAGTCAAACGGATTTTAACTGCCATTTTTAAAGTCTCTTTTCTTATTTTTTATTTCGGTGAAATAGCTGAGCTATTTAGCACATGTTCTATTATAGCAGATTTATGACAGGTGTCAAGAAAAAAACTTGACAGACTATAAAATTCTTAAACCATTTAGAAATTTGTCAGAAGTAGGAAATAAATGTTTGAAAGAAGCTAGCCGTGAATACTATTTTATACTCAATGAAAATCAAAGAGCAAACTAGGAAGCTAGCCGCAGGCTGTACTTGAGTACGGCAAGGCAAAGCTGACGTAGTTTGAATTTGATTTTCGAAGAGTATTAGAAACATTTTATAAAGACCATCAACTCAAACTCTTCATATCGCCTGAACGTGATTTGGATGCTTGGCTTCTAAATCCCAAGTCCGTTCCAAAACGAAATATCAAGGATTTTAAGAACGATATCTACTAATTATTTATAAAATATGAAGTAATAGATTCTAAATAAGGAAATAATTTAGTTCTGTAAAAATTAACTTCTACACCTACAAAACTTATTCTGACAGAGTTTATAACAGTCTAAGAAAAAAGTAGAGATTCATACAGTATCTAGATTTTTCAAAAATTCTTTGTCATCAAATATTGTTAACGAAACTATCCAAACCAAATCCGAAGCATTGCTTCAAAGAATTCTTTAGTTATTTGACTATCAAGGGCTTTTATTAAAAAATTTTTTCAAATAATTGCCACCTTGGCACATAAATTCTTGCTTTCTAAATTTAAATGTGATATATTTATAACATAAAATTTAAGTGTTATATATTTATAACACAAAAAAGGAGTCTATCATGAAAAAAAGTCAAAAAATGCGTGGCCTCATTGCAATGATTGCCGTAGCTCTCTTTATTGATTTTATTGTTTTATTTGGTTCTAATCTTAGTTGGGGACCCAAGTTAGTTATTACTGGTATTTCAGTGTTAGGTCAAATTGTAGCTATTTGGGGCTGGCTACATATGAAACCATGCCCTCATAAAAGTCAGAAAGGTAAGGGAAAGATTATTTTCGACTTGTCTGTTAAGCTTTACACGATACTTGTGTTTGCAGCAAGCATTTTTTATACAGTAGGGATTTGGGTTGCAACCCCTAGCATAAGTTCTGGTATTAAAGAATGGATTTTGGGAATTGGCCTCGTTATTGAAGTGATTTTATTTGGTTTTTTCTCTTTGAAAAATGTCAAGGAAACTCCGGACGAACGCTTTTATGCCAATTTAGCAAAGGCAGCTAGCTTGATGTTAGTTTTTACACTAGGCGCACTGATGATCCTAACAGTTATCATTGGGTATATGGGTTCTCTCACTCTTTATATGGGACAGATATTTATTAGCATAGCTGCCTTGATTTTCATCTTTGCGGTTGTCTATTTTATCTTGGAACGTAGAGGATAAGCATGGCCAAAGAAAGCAAGATTATTACTAATCTCAAATCTGTTCGTGAGTCGACAGGCATGACCCAGCAGGAGTTAGCCGACCTCATCGGCATGCGACGCGAGACAATTCTGCACTTGGAAAATAACCGTTACAACCCTTCGCTGGAAATGGCTCTTAAAATTGCTCAAGTTTTTAATCTGAAAGTAGAAGACCTCTTTGAACTCAGACAGAACGAGGAAGCATAATTCTTTTCGATACCTAGTATTAAGTTCATTGATTAATTAGGAATTGAAGCCAAAAGAAAAAATCTCTAATCAAGTGATTTTTTGGTTGATTTTCTCTAAAACTGTCTTGTCACTAACATTTGAAATCCACTTCCGTTTAGGGTACAATGGTAGAAATGAATTTTTGAGAGGAACAGAATGAAAAAACTAGCAACCCTTCTTTTACTATCTACTGTAGCCCTTGCTGGATGTAGCAGTATCCAACGTAGTCTGCGTGGTGATGACTATGTAGATTCTAGCTTAGCCGCTGAGGAAAGCTCCAAAGTAGCAGCCCAATCTGCCAAGGACTTAAACGATGCTTTAAAAAACGAGAATGCCAATTTCCCTCAACTTTCTAAGGAAGTTGCTGAAGACGAGGCTGAAGTGATTCTCCACACAAGTCAAGGAGATATCCGCATTAAGCTCTTCCCTAAACTGGCTCCTCTAGCAGTTGAAAACTTCCTCACTCATGCCAAAGAAGGCTACTACAACGGCATTACCTTCCACCGTGTCATCGATGGCTTTATGGTCCAAACCGGAGATCCAAAAGGGGACGGTACAGGTGGTCAGTCCATCTGGCATGACAAGGATAAGACAAAAGACAAGGGAACTGGTTTCAAAAACGAGATCACTCCTTATCTCTATAACATCCGTGGTGCTCTTTCTATGGCTAATACTGGTCAACCAAACACCAATGGTAGCCAATTCTTCATCAACCAAAACTCTACAGATACCTCTGCTAAACTCCCTACAAGCAAGTATCCAAAGAAAATCATCGAAGCCTACAAAGAAGGGGGAAATCCTAGTCTAGATGGCAAACACCCAGTCTTTGGCCAAGTCATTGACGGTATGGATGTTGTAGATAAGATTGCTAAAGCCGAAAAAGATGAAAAAGACAAACCAACGACTGCTATTACTATCGATAGCATCGAAGTAGTGAAAGACTACGATTTTAAATCTTAAAAATCTAAAAAATACAGTACCCACATTCGGTACTGTATTTCATTTATACTGATTTTTAAGTTAGATTGTTAAAGTCCCAGATTTGGTCCATCCAACCTTCATAGAAGTCTGGTTCGTGGCAGACCATAAGAATCGATCCCTTGTATTCTTTGAGAGCACGCTTGAGTTCATCCTTGGCATCCACATCCAAGTGGTTGGTCGGCTCGTCAAGTACTAACACATTGTTTTCACGATTCATCAAGAGACAAAAACGAACCTTAGCTTGTTCCCCACCCGACAAGACCTGAATTTGACTTTCGATATGCTTGGTTGTCAGACCACAACGGGCAAGAGCTGCACGGACTTCTGCTTGGTTAAGGGCAGGAAAGGCATTCCAGACAGCTTCAAGTGGGGTTTGGCGATTACCACCTTCTACTTCCTGTTCAAAATAACCAAGTTCTAGGTAATCACCGCGTTCGACTTCCCCAGCGATTGGTGGAATAATCCCCAAGAGAGACTTCAAGAGAGTTGTTTTCCCGATACCATTGGCACCGATAATGGCAACCTTTTGATTGCGTTCAAAGGTTAGGTTTAAAGGCTTAGTAAGAGGACGGTCATAACCAATTTGCAAATCCTTGGCTTGGAAGATAAAGCGCCCTGGTGTACGAGCTGGTTTGAAATCAAAGGATGGTTTTGGTTTCTCACTTTGGAGTTCGATAATATCCATCTTATCCAATTTCTTCTGACGAGACATGGCCATGTTTCGTGTTGCAACACGCGCTTTGTTTCGTGCGACGAAGTCCTTGAGGTCGGCAATCTCTTTCTGCTGACGTTCGTAGGCAGCCTCCAGCTGAGATTTCTTCATGGCATAGACTTCCTGGAACTGGTAGTAGTCGCCAGAATAACGCGTCAACTGTTGATTTTCCACATGATAGACGATATTGATCACGTCATTTAGGAATGGGATATCATGTGAAATAAGGACAAAGGCATTCTCATAGTTTTGGAGATAGCGCTTAAGCCAGTCAATATGCTCAGCATCCAAGTAGTTGGTCGGCTCGTCCAACAGCAAGATATCAGGCTTTTCAAGGAGGAGTTTTGCCAAAAGCACCTTAGTTCTTTGCCCACCTGACAAAGAAGTTACATCTGTATCCATGCCAAAGTCCATGACACCAAGAGCACGCGCTACTTCGTCAATCTTAGCATCCAAGGTATAGAAATCACGACTCTCCAAACGATCTTGGAGTTCGCCCACTTCTTCCATGAGTGCATCAACATCCGCTCCGTCTTCAGCCATTTCCATATAGAGGTCATTGATACGAACCTCAGCTTTGAATAACTCATCAAAGGCTGTACGGAGCACATCACGCACCGACTGTCCTTCAGCCAGGACAGAGTGCTGGTCTAAGTAACCTGCCGTTACATATTTGGACCACTCAACCTTCCCTTCATCTGGAAGCATTTTACCAGTCACGATGCTCATAAAGGTTGATTTCCCTTCACCATTGGCACCAACCAGACCGATATGTTCTCCCTTGAGGAGACGGAAGGACACATCTTCAAAAATTGCACGGTCACCAAAACCGTGACTCAGATTTTTAACTTCTAAAATACTCATTTTAATTCCTTATCTTATTTTTATGTAATTGTTTATAGAGGAGCCAAGCCAGATAGCCACCCAAGGTATTGGTCCACAAATCATCAATCTCAAAGACGCGATTGAAATCAAAGAAAAAGTCCAAGACTAACTGCGTACACTCAATTCCAATACTCACTAGAAAACTAAAAAGTAGCACCTTTGTTGTTTTCCGCAAGCTTGGAAAGAGATAAAGGAGTTGGAAAATCAGAGGAAAAAGCAAGAAGACATTGAGGATATTTTGTAAAAAAATCCAACATAATTGTCCCATATCACTCACTTCGCCCAGTTTCCAGAAAGAATTGAAAGGCGTCAAAAGAAAAACCAGGCGTCCAAGATGCTGAATACCTGGAGTTTCCACTCCCACGGGAGAATGTTCTTGAGGAATAAAACAAAAGTAGACGATACAAATGCTATAGAAAATGACTCCTAAGACTAAAATATGATTATGAGTTTTCTTCATCATTAAGGATTGACTGCTGCGACTGCTTTCTGGCGGTCACGTTTCATTGTATTAGAACGCAATTGTCCACAAGCTGCATCAATATCAGTTCCATGCTCTTGACGAACAACACAGTTAACCCCCTTTTTCTTAAGCGTATCATAGAAGGCCATGACACGCTCTTTAGGACTACGGCTATATTGGTCATGTTCACTAACTGGGTTATAAGGAATCAAGTTTACATAAGACAATTTCTTGATGTTCTTGAGCAATTCTGCCAATTCTAAGGCTTGTTCTACACCGTCATTGACTTCATTGAGCATGATATACTCAAAGGTCACACGACGATTGGTTGTTTCGATGTAGTACTCAATAGCTGCGAAGAGTTTTTCAATCGGAAAGGCGCGGTTAATCTTCATGATGCTTGAGCGCAATTCATTATTGGGTGCGTGAAGAGAAACAGCAAGATTGACCTGAACTCCTTCATTAGCAAAATCACGAATTTTATGGGCCAAACCTGAAGTTGAAACCGTGATGTGACGAGCACCGATGGCCATTCCCTTGTCATCATTGATGGTACGAACGAAATTCAAGACATTGTTGTAGTTATCAAAGGGCTCACCGATACCCATGACAACGATATGGCTGACGCGTTCGTCTTGTCCACGCTCATCAAAATATTTCTGAACCAGCATAATCTGCGCTACGATTTCCCCATTATTGAGGTCGCGTTGTTTCTTAATCAAACCAGAAGCACAGAAGGTACAACCTATATTACAGCCGACCTGAGTGGTCACACAGACTGACAAACCATAGTGCTGACGCATGAGTACAGTCTCGATCAACATACCATCAGGCAACTCAAAGAGATATTTGACAGTGCCATCAGCAGATTCTTGAACGATACGCTGTTTCAAGGGATTGACCACAAACTGGTCATTGAGCTTAGCAATCAAATCCTTTGAAAGGTTGGTCATTTCTTCAAATGACTGAACACGTTTACGATAGAGCCATTCCCAGATTTGATCTGCACGGAATTTCTTTTCTCCCTGCTCCAATACCCATTCCTGCATGGTTTGACGTGTTAAACTATAAATTGACGGTTTCATTTCTTCTCCTTATTCTCTACTCACTTCTGACGAATGACAAAATGACGTTGCCCCTTGTCCTCTTTCTGAGAATACTGGTCTTTCTGACGACGTCTATTTTTCTTATCTGCATTCGGTTTTCGTTTGGTTTGAGTCGGTTTCTTTCCTTTTCTAGAAGGCGTCTCTTCTTCCTTCTTACGCATTTTCTTGTCAAATGATGCGCGCTTAGGTGCTTCATTTTCTAGAACAAAATAGGCACAACCATAACTACAATACTCTAAAAGGTAGTCTTGTAAACAACTGATTTTTTCAAGTTTTTCTTCTGTTCGGTCATCCTTGTAAAAACCTCGTAGACGAAGCTGTTCGTTGCTCCAGTCTCCCACGATATAATCAAACTTGGTTAAGACTTCTGAAAAACGCTGATTAAAAGCCGTCACATCAAAGGCATCCTTGATATTTTCCACCAAGGAAAAAGCTATCCCTTCCGTTTCAACCTTGTCCCCGTGTAAATGGAACTCAGGGCCAGGAAACTTGTTATAGTTGTATAATTCAGGTGCAATTTCTTTTCGCATAGATATCCTTTTTCCACGATTACTTAATACTTTATTCTACCATAATTTCTAGCAGTTAGCACGTTTCTCATAAAAATGAAAAAAGTCTGACTATTTTGTCAGACCAGACTTATATAACCTAAAAAAGAGAAGAACAATTCTTCCCTCCAACTATCATTATTTAGCAGCTGCGTACAATTCATCTACTTTGTTCCAGTTAATCACTGAGAAGAAAGCTTTGATGTAGTCAGGACGCACGTTGCGGTATTTCACGTAGTAAGCATGTTCCCAAACGTCCAAGCCCAAGATTGGTTTTTTACCTTCTGAGATTGGTGTGTCTTGGTTTGCTGTTGAAGTCACTTCAAGTTTACCTTCTTTATTAACAACCAACCATGCCCATCCAGAACCGAAACGAGTTGTTGCTGCTGCAGTGAAGGCTGCTTGGAATTCTTCAAATGAACCAAATGTTGCATCGATTGCTGCTGCAAGTTCTGCTGATGGAGCTGTTTTTTCAGGAGTCATCAATTCCCAGAAAAGAGCGTGGTTCAAGTGTCCACCACCATTGTTGATAAGCGCTTGACGGATATCAGCTGGGATAGATTCTACATCAGCAAGCAAGGCTTCAAGGTCTTCACCAATTTCAGGGTGTTTTTCAAGAGCTGCATTAGCATTGTTGACATAAGTTTGATGGTGTTTGTCATGGTGCAAGTGCATTGTTTCCGCATCGATATATGGTTCCAAAGCGTCGTATGCATATGGAAGATCTGGTAAGATAATAGCCATCTGTAATACCTCTTTTTCTTTCTATATGAAAATGATAACGCAAACATTCACTTTTTTCAAGTTTTTTGCTTAAAGATAAGCAAATCAGCAAGAAACCCACGACAAGATAATCCTGACGCGGGTTAAATTTTTTTCAGATAGTATCGTATATTGAAATAAGATTTGAATAAATTAATTATCAAAATAAAATTAATTTCTAGAAATATTTTAGCATCCGTAGTGTACTATTCCAGTTTCAATCTATTATATCAATTGATTTGACTAGCAATCTGTAGGAGTGCCTTTTCAAAAAGGAAACCTTTTTCATAAAGACCTGTCTTAATCTGATAGTCTGTCTCAATCAAATAGGAAATAGCTTGCTTCAAAAAGCTCAAGGAAAGTCCTCGCGAATCTCTTAATGCAAACTTGATTTGATAGGGATTGGGAGTCCGTCCTAGATAACTACCTAGACTACTTGCAATCTGCGCTTCTGTTTGGCCAGACTCCGACAAAATTTTCACCTGAGTAAAAGTACGAAATTGTCCTAGCATGACTGCAATCAACTTGATTTCATCTTCCCCTTGCAAGGTCAAGTCTCTAACCAAGTCGCGCGCCTGATCCATCTTTTTAGTCAGAATAAACTGAGTTAAATCAAAAATATTATCCTGCAAGGTCTTGGGAATAGCATTGACAATATCCTCTTCCTCGATAATAGAATCTGCCTTATAAGACTGTAAAAAGAGGAGATTTTTCTGGATTTCGCTAAACTGAAACCCCGACTTTACAAGGAGATTTTCAAAGGATTGCCCCACAAACTGCAGGCCTTGTTTCTGGCTCCACTTTTGGAAATACTGGCGCAGTTCTTGTTCTTTGGCTTCTACTGCGTCAAAGACCTTGGCATCACGCTTCAGTAATTTAACCAACCGTCTTTTGCTATCCAGCTTTCCTTCCGCAAAGATCAACAACTTAGTTGTTGGCGAAGGGTTATCAAGGTACTCCTCAAACGACTTGAGCTCATCATCTGTTAAAAAGCGCTTCTTGGCTGTTGTGATATCGACAAAATGGTCTAATATCACGATTTTCTCATCCGCAAAGAAGGGAAGGCTAACCAACTCCAGTTCCACATCCTTGTAGGCCACTTCTTTCATATCAAAGTAGGCAAAGTTGAGGTCGGCAGAATCATAACCAATCTGTTTCAACACTTGACTCTTCATCACTTCAAACTGGCCCTGATCTATGCCTGTAAAAAGGCTCAGACTCGGTAAATTTACTAAAGTCAACTTCTGACTTTCTTCAATGGCTAGCATCTTCTCTCCTTTCTTCTGATTTTTTGATTTAATTTAGTCAATATAGCGCAATTTTCCACGGAAATCTTCTAAGCTCTCGTACCCTTTTTCCACCATGATTGCTTTCAGTTCCTTGGTAATACGTTCGAAGGCACCGACACCTTCTTTATGAAGGGTGGTTCCCACCTGCACCATACTAGCACCGCAGAGGATGTGTTCAAAGGCATCTCGACCAGTCAGAACACCACCTGTTCCAATGATTTGGATTTGAGGATTGAGACGTTGATAGAAGGCATGAACATTAGCAAGAGCAGTCGGTTTGATGTATTCTCCACCAATTCCACCAAAACCATTCTTAGGCCGAATAACGACAGATTCGTCTTCTATATAGAGGCCGTTTCCGATAGAGTTAACGCAGTTGACAAACTTGAGCGGATATTTATTGAAAATAGCTGCCGCTTGGTCAAAGTGAACAATGTCAAAATATGGTGGGAGCTTGATTCCAAGAGGTTTGGTAAAGTAGGCAAATACCTCTGACAAGATACGGTCTGTCGTCTCAAAATCATAGGCAATCTGAGGTTTACCTGGAACATTTGGACAAGAAAGGTTTAGCTCAGTCAGACCACGAAAGTCACTCTCTTGGACTTTTTTCAAGATAGTATGGGTTTCCTCTGGAGACATTCCAA